>NZ_JAIVFR010000692.1 GCF_020829685.1 Nostoc sp. CHAB 5715
TTATCAGCTGTGTGAAGAAAACCCCGATTTACAATTAGAACGCAATGCTCAAGGAGAATTAGTCATAATACCACCAACGGGAGGAGAAACTGGAAGAAGTAACGTTAATTTAATTCTGCAATTGGCAGTGGTTACATCGGCTTAGAATTTTCTGATATTTACTCAGCTTTGGGTTGCGAAATCACCTTGATTGAAGCCCTAGATCAGTTAATGCCAGGATTTGACCGAGACATCGCCAAACTTGCCGAACGGGTGCTAATTACTCCCCGCGATATTGAAACGAAAGTGGGGATATACGCTAAAAAAGTCATCCCAGGTTCACCAGTGGTGATTGAATTAGCAGATTTCAAAACCAAAGAAGATGTAGATGTCATCGAAGTAGATGCTTGCTTAGTGGCTACAGGACGCATCCCAGCGACCAAAAATCTTGGTTTGGAATCTGTGGGTGTGGAAGTTGATCGGCGGAATTTTATCCCAGTTGACGATCGCATGGCAGTGCTATCAGCTGGTGAAGTAGTACCGCATTTGTGGGCAATTGGCGACGCTAATGGGAAGATGATGTTGGCACATGCGGCTTCTGCTCAAGGCATCATCGCCGTAGAAAATATAGTTGGGAGGGAAAGAATAGTAGACTATCGCAGCATCCCGGCGGCGGCGTTTACCCATCCAGAAGTTAGCTATGTGGGCTTAACAGAAACCGCAGCTAAGGAGTTGGGACAAACCGAAGGTTTTGAAATCGCCACAAGTCGGAGTTACTACAAAGGGAATTCCAAAGCGTTGGCAGAAAATGAAGCCGATGGGATTGCCAAGGTGATATATCGCAAAGACACCGGAGAAGTCTTAGGCGTTCACATTTTTGGACTACACGCCTCAGACTTAATTCATGAAGCCTCAGCTGCGATCGCAAACCGTCAATCTGTCCAAAATCTCGCACATCTAGTTCACGCGCACCCGACACTTTCGGAAGTGCTGGACGAAGCTTATAAACGAGCGATCGCAATTTAGGGAGAGGGAGTAGGGAGTAGGGAGTAGGGAGTAGAAAATTCCCCATTCCCCATTCCCCATTCCCCAATTATGCAAATCCGTCGCCGTTCGCCTAACCCAGCTATTGGAGTAGGGAGTAGGGAGTAGGGAGTAGAAAATTCCCCATTCCCCATTCCCCATTCCCCATTCCCCATTCCCCATTCCCCACTCCCCATTCCCCATTCCCCATTCCCCATTATGCAAATCCGTCGCCGTTCGCCTAACCCAGCTATTGATGTATCGATATTGCGTTATCAGGCTGTCGTGCCTGATGCAACGCCAAACAATATTTTGGAGGAAATTGTCTGGCAGAAAGAAGTAGAATATGACCAAATGCGGGAAAAAGTTCCTTTGCAAGAATTACAGAAGCAGGTACTGACTGCGCCGCCAACCCGTGATTTTGTCGCCGCCTTGCGTCAAGGTAAGACAAAGCCAGCATTGATTGCCGAAGTTAAAAAAGCTTCACCTAGCAAAGGCGTTTTCCGAGAAGATTTTGACCCAGTAGCGATCGCCCTGTCTTATCAGCAAGGTGGCGCTAGTTGTCTTTCTGTGCTAACGGATGTCAAGTTCTTTCAAGGTAGTTTTGATAACTTAGCAAAGGTTCGGGCTGCCGTAGATTTGCCCCTACTGTGCAAAGAGTTTGTCGTTTATGCTTACCAGATATATTTGGCGCGGGTTCAGGGTGCAGATGCTATTTTGTTGATTGCGGCTATTTTGAGCGATCAAGATTTGAAATACTTCCTTAAAATTGCTAACAATCTGAAAATGGCAACCTTGGTTGAAGTCCATAGTTTGGCAGAACTTGACCGTGTGTTAGCCCTAGATGGCGTCTCCTTAGTAGGAATCAATAATCGCAATTTGGAAGATTTCTCTGTTGACTTGCAAACTACTTGCCAACTTTTAGCTGCAAGGGGTAGCCAATTGCAGGAGAAAAACATCCTTGTTGTCAGCGAGTCAGGACTACACAACCCAGATGATTTGAGTTTGGTACTGACAGCAGGTGCATCGGCTGTACTCATTGGAGAATCTTTGGTAAAACAACCAAATCCCGGCGCTGCGATCGCCCATATATTACCAAAGAATTTCTGAAATAAACACCTCCCCTACGCCTCTTAGCATAGCGCAACTAACTGCATACAATAGTTCTAAATTGGGTACACTATGCGTGGACACGCAGCACATTGCCATCAAGTATCATCATATCTTTGCCAAATCTTCATTTTTAATCAAATCAAAGCCATAAGCAACTAGTTATTTCTTATGTAACAATTTATTGACAAAACACAAACTCTGACTAATACAAAATCTCAAATATGAAATCAAAGTTTAACTTCATGGAGCAAATTCCTCTACCTTCTCCTATTCACTACGAACTTATACTTCAACTTTTAGAAAGACAAACCATGTTAGCTGTAAATGATAATCCAGATTTACGGCATCAGGTAAATCAACTAATTATTACTCTGCGTAAAGCTGCCGTGCAGCAAAAACGCCTAGAAGAAATTTGCGAGTTTTCCTCTATGACTGTTGATCACCGTTGGTCAATTAACCATCATCACGATAACAAAGTTGTTGCCCCCGATTGAAGCTGATAACTTAATATCTCAACCTCAGATTTGGCATCTTTGTTAAGTTAACTTACCACCATTAGGGTGTTGGGTATAATTATTTGACCCAACCTACAAAATTTATTGCACTATTTTAGCCTTGATACGCTACTACATTACCTAATTTTGTTCAAAAATAAAATAGAAATCTTATATCAACTCCGGCGAATCACTTATGATTACGTATCTGTGCAAAAATCCCAAAAGCCTCTTTCCCCCTGCGCTTTAAATGATAAGTCTTTAGCCGGACATGATATTATACATAGCTATTTTTATCTAAATTTTAATTCACTTGCTTACAATTTATACAATAATTCTCTTAATGCCGTAGAAAAAATCTCATCTTTATAAAAATTTTAGCTATGAAAAAGTTCATATCGATTTATAGGAAACTGTAGATCAGCTAAAATATTTATGAGATTCTCTCTCGAATTTGACGAAAGATGAAATATAACAGCATTCACGAAATTCTCAGAAATAATCAGACTTGGGTTGCCGAAAAACTAGCTATAGATCCAACTTACTTTCAAGAATTATCTAGTGGACAAACACCACCTTTTCTATACATTGGGTGTTCTGATAGTCGTCTGGCATTAACAAAGTTTACCTGTACAGAACCAGGAGAGTTATTTGTACACCGTAATATTGCCAATCAGATTTCTCTAACGGATATAAACTTTTTAGCGGTTTTAGAATACGCAATTTTACATCTTCATGTAGAACATATTATCGTTTGTGGTCACTACGATTGCGGAGGAATTAAAGCGGCTTTAGAGGGGAGAACCATCGGAATTCTTGATAACTGGGTAAATCCGATTCGGGAACTGTATTTACAGAAACAAGAAGAAATTGATGCCTTGCCAACAAGAGAAGAACGTTTGAATCGTTTGGCAGAAATAAACGTTGTAGCGCAAGTAAAAAATCTTTACCAAACTTCCATCATGCGTCAGGTACTCTATGAGCGAAAAGCGCCTATGGTTCATGGCTGGGTACTAGATATCAGCACTGGCTTGATTAAAGATTTGAACGTCTCAACTGTGCAATGGCAATTGCACATCTGCCCCTTGCTTCTAGAGTTTAGACTCTATGCTATGTTAAAAAATGAGAGCTAATTCGGTATTTATCGCCACACAAAAGCCTACATTATAAACTTGAAAAATTGTGTGTTTACAACTTTAATTGTGAGTAAAATAAATAGTTATTTTTCAGTTAAGTATTGTAATTAGGACTTACGCACACTCTACGAATTCTCGGCGCTCTTGGCGTCTTGGCGGTTCGATAAATTAAGCTTTTTAGCAATTTTTGCGTAAGTCCTAGTAATGCCTAAGTCAAAGTTATTGATTTACCATGATAATAGTAGACTGATCGTTTTGACTTTAAGGAAGATGGGACTACAAATCTCAATTTCTGACTCCATTTTGCAAGCTCTTCGTTTACCAGAACAGCGTATTGAGCAGGAATTGCGTCGGGAGTTAGCCATTGCGCTCTACACACAAGACATTCTCTCCTTCGGTAAAGCACGAGAATTAGCTGAAATGGATAAATACGAATTTGGGCAACTGCT
>NZ_JAIVFR010000693.1 GCF_020829685.1 Nostoc sp. CHAB 5715
CCGTTGAGGTGCGTCTTGAACTCCGCCAGCACGGGCAGGGCGGCCAAGGCCTTGTCGGTCACGATCAGCGGGCGCTTGAGGCCTTGCTCTTTCAAGTGGTCCGCGACGAGCTTGCGCGCGCCGGCGCCGAACTTGATGGCTGTGGGGAAGGAGAAACCTGTGATGGTCATAGTGTTCTTCAAATGATTTCAAAGTTATCTGGTGCAAAATTTATTGCTTGAGTACAATCTGTAACGGCTTGATGGTAATCTTGTAATTGGAGATAAGCTAGACAGCGATCGCTATAAGCTACAGCAAAATCTTTCTTAACGTCAATTGCTTGGTTGAAATTCTCTATTGCTTCGTGGTAATTACCCCGCCGCATCTTATCTATACCCAATTCCAAGAAATCAGCCCCTGTAATTTGCGTGATATATATGGGTAATGAATGTGCAGGTAAAGTCAAAAAAGTGAGAGGGAAAGCAATAACTACACTGAGAAATAATCGCCACAAATAACTCATAATACCAAATGAGGATAGGGAGTATTGTTTGATATTCTTGGAACAGTCTTGTTGTAAAAACCTTAATCCAAAATTCAAAATCGTTCGATGGTTCCTGAGCGAAGTCGAAGTCTAAAATCCAAAATTGGTATATGCATCCTATTTGACAACTTCGGCAACCCTAAAATTAGCGGGACAAAAAGCCCCGCAAATCATTAATTATTGAAGTTAGATTTTAGTCTACTTCCAGTCCTTATCTGCTTGTGAAAGCACATAAGCAGTTACATCTTCAATCTGGTTAGCTTTTAAACGACTACCGAAAGCAGGCATGGCATTTTTACCTTTTGTAACTTGGACAATAATCGCCTCTGCTGAGTACATACCATACTTTTCTAAAGCTTCTTTCTTCAGGTTCTTCGGAGCTTGAACCAGATTTTTACCTCCTGCATGACAAGAGGCACAATTAGCACTAAATACTTTAGCTCCACTAACAGCATCTGCTGCCAAAGCTGGATTGCTGAAGGCAAAGGTGAAGATTGCTATACTTAACAGCATCACTGTAATAATTTTTTTCATTTCCTGTTCTCTCTCTCCAATAACAGCTTATTCGCTGCGATATCCTCCATAATTGTCAGTTGAGGCGTTGCTATAGTCAAATGACAAGCTGTCAAACTTCGCTATCAAGTTTTTGGATTTTAAATATTCCGGGTTTTAGATTTAGGGTTGTTAGCATAGAACGATGTCTGGCGACAAGCTGGTTTGCATCTACGCTAATAATAAAAATGCAAATTTATAAGAAGAATTCAGAACTCAGGAGCGGAGCAAGGAAAGCTCCGCCTCCGGTCAGAAAACAGGTATGAATTCTGTACGAGTGGGTAATGAATATTGGTTAAAACCTCGCCCGAGGTTAAGCGAAACTAGTATTAAATATTCAACAATAATTAAAACTCTATCCCTTTATGGGTAGAGTATTCTGAATTGTGTATTCTGACTCCTTTTTATAATTTTGAACTTTAAATTGTAAATTATTTATGCATTGTTCTGCCACCCTAACCCAACTGGTTGAAGTTCTTTTAGCCAGTTCTGTAAACTTATCTGAAACTGCTTTAACACAAGTAAGTTGCGGCATACAAACAGATAGCCGTACTCTAAAGCCGGGTGAAGTATTTGTAGCTTTACGAGGCGATAAGTTTGATGGACATGAATTTGTGCAAACTGCGATCGCAAAGGGTGCAATAGTGGCAATTGTGGATTTTGAATATGAAAATCGGGGACTTCCTGTATTACAAGTAAAAGACACCCTCAAAGCATATCAGAAAATTGGCAGATGGTGGCGCGATCGCTTTAACATTCCTGTAATTGGTGTCACAGGTTCTGTAGGTAAAACTACAACTAAAGAATTAATTGCCGCAGTTTTAGGAACAAAGGGACGAGTTCACAAAACTTATGAAAATTACAACAACGAAATCGGTGTCCCGAAAACTCTTCTAGAACTGGGCAAAGAAGATGACTACGCCGTGATTGAAATGGCGATGCGAGGTAGGGGACAAATCGCCGAACTGACACAAATAGCGCGTCCAACAATTGGAGTGATTACCAATGTGGGGACGGCACATATTGAGTTACTGGGTTCGGAAGAAGCGATCGCACAAGCAAAATGTGAGTTGTTAGCCGAAATGGCTGCTGATAGTGTGGCAATTCTCAACCACGACAATCCTTTATTAATGGCCACGGCAGCAAAAGTTTGGCACGGAGAAGTTTTAACTTACGGCTTTTCTGGTGGGGATATCCAAGGGCAATTAATTGATAACGACCAGGTAGAAGTTGCAGGAATCCAACTACCTCTACCTTTACCTGGTCGTCACAATGCGACTAATTTCTTAGCAGCTTTAGCGGTGGCAAAAGTGTTGGGAATCGATTGGGCAAGCCTCAAAGCAGGTGTGATGGTGGATATGCCCACAGGGCGATCGCAGCGATTTACCTTACCCAACGATGTGGTAATCTTAGATGAAACCTACAATGCTGCACCAGAAGCTATGATTGCAGCGCTGCAATTATTGGCAGACACACCCGGAAAACGGAAGATTGCCGTGTTGGGTGCAATGAAAGAATTGGGAGAGCGATCGCAGCAGTTGCACCAGCGAGTGGGAGAAACAGTGAAAAAGTTGAATTTAGACGGCTTGTTGGTTTTGGTAGATGGACAAGATGCCGAAGCGATCGCTATTAGTGCCGAAGGTATTCCATCGGAGTGTTTTGTAACTCATGCTGATTTGGTGGCTAGGTTGAAGACATTTATGCAAGCAGGCGATCGTTTATTGTTCAAAGCTGCCCATTCCGTGGGGCTAGATCGGGTAGTTAATCAGTTACGTACAGAATTTTCCAGATGATACGGCTAGAAACCCAACGTCTCATACTGCGAGATTTTGTAGAATCAGATTGGCATCTATTGGATACTGCTTTACTAAGGAATTTTGGGGACAAAGATATGCAACTGAAGCTGTAAAAGCAGTTGTATCATTTGGTTTTCAGGAGTTAGGCTTACATCGCATTTTTGCGACTTGTCACCCAGAAAACATTGCCTCAGCACGAGTTATGCAAAAAATTGGAATGCAGCAGGAAGGATATTTGCGAGAACACCATTGCATTAAGGGAGAATGGCGAGACTCTTGGCTATATGCTATCCTTGAGCATGAATGGAGAAGCGTCAACGTAATTCATAATTGATATTTACCTGATCAGAAAGTGCGATCGCAGGTTTGTAATTATTGGCAGACACACCCAAAAATGGCAAAATTGCCGTATTGGGTGCTATGAAATAATTGTAAAAAGTGATGTCTAACGACAAGCCGAAGAAGAGTCTATATACTAGCGAGTTGAAGAAGTAGTGCGATCGCTACTATCTGTAGATTTCAGGCGTTGTTGGAAAGACTAGGGTTATTACTGTAGCGTCTTTGAAAAAGAATTGCTGCCAAATTAGTTACTAAACAGGTGATTGCTAGCCACATCAAGATATAAGTAGGAGCCATCACCACGCCAATCATGAACCAAGTATATACGTGCAGTATCATTACAGAAGCGAAAAAGCTAGCAATTCCAGCAGATTGCCACACTTGATACGATGGGCGACGTAACGCTACTAGGCTCATCGTTAAAATTGTGACAAGCAAGTTGGCTGGTACAAGAAATGCACAAATACTTACGCAGTTGCCACGAGAGAACTCAGCTAAGGTGTTTAAATCGAGCATTAATTTGTTGGGATAGATGTTAGCGTTTTAAGAATTTAATTTATTGTATTTTAAAATAACGAAATCAACATTAATATATGAGTGAGTAATCACATTACAAATATAACATAAATTAAACTATTGAGTTGCATTTTAATACTACCAATAGTTAGTTAATTATAAAGATTTTGATAAGTAGGGTGGAAAATACCCACCCTAGCTGAATTAACCCGGTAAAATCACTGTATCGATAACGTGTACTACACCATTATCAGCTTCGATATCTGCTGCTAAAACTGTGGCATTTTTAACTTCAAAACCATCAGAAGAATGAATTTTAATCGGTGAACCTTCTACAGAATTAACCGTACCGAGTTGTGCCAAATCAGCCTTTAGCAGCTTTCCTGGAACGACATGATACTTTAGAATCCGCGTTAGCTGGGGAATATTTTGTAACAGAGTTTGGATAGTTCCTGCTGGTA
>NZ_JAIVFR010000694.1 GCF_020829685.1 Nostoc sp. CHAB 5715
CATAGAATGTGGTGCCAATCCATGACCACCAAACTGGTATAAATAGAACTACAAACCCAAATAATCCTGATAGAGAGATATCCTCGTTGAGATTGTGGGCGAGTTGAGAAACTGCAACTACAAAAACCAAATCATAAAAAAGTTCCAGCCAAGTGGCGCGTCGTTCTTCTTCAGTGTCTTCACCAATGCGTAATCTTGGTGGTTGGAGAAAATTTGCCATAGTGCTAATTGCGAATCGCTAATTGTTTTTACCATTAACTGTTATCTATTAGCGAATGGGTAGACGATTGGTATTCTTTGGCGTTGCTGAATTAAAGTATGAATTTGGATGTAGAGACGTAGCACTGCTACGTCTCTACAAGGATTTTGGTATTATGCAAAATCATTTTGATACATGGGCAACGCCTATTCTTTAACGCCAACCGATGCCGACTGATGAGTTCAATCAAGTCCTTTAAACGGTCATCATCAAAAACGCGCTGATTGCTTTGCTTCTCGTTATAATCTTTCAGCGTCAGCGTTCCCGATAACCCAGGATTGCGCTTTGCCACCTCCCGCATCGCCGTTGTGATAAACTCTATTAAGCCATCTTTAGGATAAAGCGAATCGCATCCCAACGCTATTCGTGCGGTACATAGTAACGCAGAATCGGGTGACGGTTATTTTTAACAGATTTTAAAGCGGGCGATGGGACTCGAACCCACGACGTTCACCATGGGAAGGTGACATTCTACCACTGAATTACACCCGCGAATTGCTGCCATAAACTTAGGGCTAAAATCAATAGTACCACTATTTACAGCTGTTTTAAATTGACTAAAACATGCACTATTTTGGCAACTGCTGATGCTTGAGTCCTGTAGCTGTTCAGATTGGGAAATCTTTTAGCTAGCTGATGACGGCACTGACTACCATATTTAACGCTTCGCAAAAGTCCCCATTTTCTCTACGAGACGCTGTTCGCGTTCACTCTAGATAATTTAATCTGGAAAATCACTGTCAAAGTGAATTTTTACCAATTCTCTGAATAACATTTGCACTTCTTTGGCTGCAATCCGATTTCTGACAAGCTTCACCGGACGACCTGCTGCTTTTTCAGTATCCAACTGTTCCCCCAAAGTTTTACCAATCAAATTTTTCAGGCGCGATCCAATACGGTTCGATACGAGTGTAAACCCACTGCCACAGGGACTTGCGGCACAAATCCCAGCCGCCAACAACCAAGCTTTTTTTGCGATCGCCGGATCCAAACTCGGCGCTGCGCCTAAAGCTTTCTGAAATCTTCTCAGTGAAAGATGGTGTTTAGTAGGTGCATAGACTAGACGACCTTCGTCAAGAGCAAATTGAAATTAAAGCATATTTAATCCGCAATCAAAATACCCCTCGCGGTGAGTAACTCACTGGGGATTCTTATCAGCCAAGGATTTTGCAGAAAATCTCGATATTTTTTACAAACGGCGGAGTTTCATCCACTTTTTAAGTATAATTACTTAAAAGGTGTTAGCCAGTCCCAACAAGAAGCGATTTTTGGTATCTATCTAGTAACCAGAATTGTTAGGGAAGTATCATTTAGAGTTGCTAAATCTCAAAGGTCTTGATAAGCTGAAACACCAATAATATAAGCCTTCTGGCGGTTTTTCTGTCTTCACATCCCGGAAGATGCCGACGCAATATAGGAGTATTTTTTAGTGAACGCAGCTGAACAGGCAACGAACCTTGAACTCGCCAGCAACATTGCTACGGTGGTTAATTTGTTCAAATTCGAGTTTCCTGATGCCAAATCTGATCTTAAACCCTGGAAAAATGACCCGGAAACCAGGGAGTTAGTCGATCCAGACTCTATAGATATTGGCTTTCACTTTCCTGGTATCAGCAAATCTTGGCGAAGTCGCAGTATTTTGATTCAAATCAGATTTTATCAAGATCCCATTAATAATTCCCGCCGTGCGATCGGCGTGGAGGTAGCTGGATTTGATCATCGCGGCGAAGCGTGGCGACTTTCTACAGTAGATAACTGGAGTATTGTCGGCGCATATTCGCCTTCTGGTGAAATTGAGGATAAGCTCAAACAGATTTGCCGACAGATTTTAGAAGTTTTTAATAAACCAACTGATTGAAGTTTTTACAGATTTCATGCATGTAGAGACGTTGCAATGCAACGTCTCTACTTCTGGTGTGTTTTTGTACTAGATACTTACAGCTTGAGCAATAACTGGAAGTAACGAGGGATCAATTGAAATGCCCAATCCTTCAGCGACACGACGACCATAAGAAACATCTGCCCGGAAGAAGTGGCAAAGTTGACGCATCTGGATGTCCTTTCTTGCTTGACTGAGGCTGCCGACGATATTATGAGCAAGACGCTCTTGCTGCTCAGGAGTCAGTAACCGATAAAGATTACCTGCTTGGGTGTAATCGTCGTTTCCATCACGATGATTGTAACGATCAACGGTGACATCGCCCAGATGGGTAGGTGGTTCTGCATAAGCTGGATTTTCTTTAGGCGTACCCTCAGCACTATTCGGTTCATAGTTAGGAGTGCTACCGCCGTTGTTCCCCGACGCCATAAAGCCATCTCGCTGATAATGCATCACTGGACATTTGGGCTGATTAACGGGTAGTTGCTGATAGTTACCACCCAAGCGATACCGTTGAGCATCTGGGTAAGAAAAGAGGCGAGCTTGAAGCATTTTGTCTGGAGAAAAACTAACACCCGGAACCACTGCGCTAGGGCTAAAAGCAGCTTGCTCAACTTCAGCGAAATAATTCTCTGGGTTACGATTTAGCTCTAATATCCCGACTTCGATTAAAGGATATTCTCCTTGCTTCCAAACTTTCGTTAAGTCAAAGGGGTTATCTGGATGTTTTGACGCTTGCTCCTGTGTCATCACCTGAATACACATCCGCCACTTGGGATAGTCTTTTTTAGCGATCGCTTCAAATAAATCATGAGTTGCATGATCTGGATCTTCGCCCTTAATCTTAGCTGATTCTTCCTCTGTCAAGGTTTGATGCCCTTGCAGAGTCTTAAAGTGAAATTTGCACCAGACGCGATCGCCCTGAGCATTAATCAAACTAAAGGTGTGGCTACCGAAGCCATCCATGTGTCGATAGGTTTTTGGAATTCCCCTGTCTGAAAATAGGATCGTCACCTGGTGAAGCGATTCTGGACTGAGTGACCAAAAATCCCACTTTGCATTCTGGTCTTTGCAATTGGTTTGTGGATTGCGCTGTTAGGTTGGTTTGCTGTCCGCAACGCCAGCAGTTATGACAACGTAACGACATTGCAAGAAAGCCTACTCAAAGTTGTGGCGGCTGATGTGATGACTGGTGACTTTCGGGTTGTCGATGCTGATCAGACATTGCGATCCTTTGCCGATTTATACCTGTTGGAAACCACTCCTTCACAGGTTTATTTTGCTGCTTCTGATGGACGTTACCGGGGTCTAGTTTCCATTGACGATTTTCGTTTAACCCAAAGGAGTGAATGGGAAACCCAAACCTTACATAGCATTGTGCATCCCTTGACAGAAATACCCACTGTTGCTGAAGCAACAACCATAGCTGAGGTAATTAACAAGCTGGAAAATGAGCAGTTACCTCGAATTACCGTACTTTCTCCGGCTGGTGCTGTCGCTGGTGTAATTGATCGGGGAGATATTGTACGGGCGTTGGCACAAAAGTTAAATTTGCGGGTTACGGATGCTGAAATTAAACGGGTCAAGGAAGAAGGAAGTTATTCGCCTGGGTTGCAACTAGCAGCAATAGCGAAGTCAATTGCAAATTAAACGTCATACCTTCGTCATGGTTTTGCAATAGATTTGTCAAAAGCTTGTGTGATACTTAATTTGGTATTTGGTTACAAAATGCTTTTTTTGGGTAAAAGGTAGGAAATCCTACCTTTTTTATTTATTTCAAAAAATGTAGCGTAGGCGTAGCCCGTCGTAGACATCGCTTTTACCTTATACCAATTCTCCAAAATGAGGCAACAGATATCAATCACCAAAGTCTTACTCCATCTAGGTTTTTTAATTGCGAATTACGTTAGCGTAGCGGGGCGAAGCCCATTGCGAATTGCGAATTGGTATTACTTGTCTGGATTTGTAGGGGTTGATGGTACATTGTTACAGAGATGGCGATCGCTCTCCACATTAGGGTTATTCTGCAAATAGTCACCAAGGCGATC
>NZ_JAIVFR010000695.1 GCF_020829685.1 Nostoc sp. CHAB 5715
AATTTCTTCTGGTGTGCCTAGTTGCTCTAAATGTCCTTGGCGCATTACACCCACTATATCTGAAATGGCTAATGCCTCTTCTTGGTCGTGGGTAACAAAAATTGCTGAAGTACCCGCCGCTTTCAGAATATCTCGCACTTCTTCTCGCAAGCGCAACCTAACTTGGATATCAAGATTACTCAAAGGTTCATCCAAAAGCATAAGTTGGGGTTGGGGTGCTAAAGCACGAGCGAGTGCAACCCGTTGCTGCTGTCCACCAGAAAGTTCGTAAGGATAACGTTTTTCTAAGCCTTCGAGTCTCACCAAAGTAATAACTTCGGCTATCCGTTTTTGTATTTGCTGTTTACTGAAATGTTTTAACCCAAAAGCCACATTTTCTGCCACATTTAGATGGGGAAACAGGGCATAATCTTGAAAAACAATGCCGATGTCGCGCTGTTCGGCTGGGATGCAAGTAGAACTATTACAAACCATCTGTTTACCAATTTTAATTTCTCCTGCTTGCGATCGCTCAAAACCAGCAATTAATCGCAACAGCGTAGTTTTACCACAACCAGAAGGGCCGAGCAATCCCAATATATCTCCTTGTGGCAACATCAAAGATACGTTATCCACAGCAGGAAAAGCACTTTCTGCAAACCGCTTGGTGACATTTTGTAAATCTAGAATTACTTGTTGCATAGGGAGTGGGGAGTGGAGAGTGGAGAGTAGTATAGTTCAATTACTTGAAAAGCGCTGTAAGTATAAGAAAGAGAAACGAACCGCAAAGAGCGCAAAGTACACAAAGAAATAAGAAGTTAAAAAGGTTTGGTGCAGCCTCACGAATAAATCGTATTAGAACTTATGCAATAACTCGGTGAAACTCTTTATTCCTTTGTGTCCTTTGCGTCCTTTGCGGTTCGTTTTTTCATTATTTTGCCTAAGCCTTGTTAATGTTGATCTTTGACTGAGAACTTTGTTTGCACTTGCTCTTTTTTGACGTTCTCTTGAGATAGCACCAATAAAGTTGAACCCATAGAAACCAACAGCATAGCTAATGAAGCTGCCGCCGCATCTGCAAAATCTACATTTTCTGTGGCTTGCCAAATTTGCATTGCTAAAGTACTAAAGCCAATAGGCGCTAACAGCATTGTGGCGGGTAGTTCTTTAATTGCTGTTAAAAATACCAGCACTGCACCACTCAACACACCAGGTTGTACTAGAGGTAGAGTAACTTCTCTTAAAGTTTGCCAAGCATTCCTACCTAAGCTACGCGCTGATTCTTCTAGCTGGGGATTGACTTGCAAAAGCGAACTGCGGACTGTTCCTACTGATTGCGGTAAAAATAAAACTAAATAAGCAAATATCAGCATCGGCATAGTTTGGTAAAGTGCTGGCAGATAGTTTGCACCAAAAAATACCAAAGATAAAGCAACCACAATTCCTGGAACTCCAAAACCTATGTAAGAACAGCGTTCAATTATGGCAGTCATTTTACTCGGAAATCTGACTGCTAAAATTGCTACTGGCAAAGCAAAGATAGTGGTAGCTAAAGCCGCTAGTCCAGCCGCACTAATAGAGTTAAGAATGGTGGGGAGTAAGTTGGGGAAAGTGTAGCCACCGTTAAGTCCACGAATCAGCCAAAATAAGGTAATACCTACTGGTAAAACTACACCGAAACTAGTAATCAATAGACAAAAGCCGAAAGCTGGCCATTTCCAAATTCCCAATTTGACAATTTTTGGTGGACGTAGAGAAGCCGAACCACGACTATAATAAGCAGCACGCGATCGCATTCGATATTCCAACCATAAAATCAGCAGCACCAATGTCACCAACATCAAGGATAAAGCTGCGGCTGAATTCCGATTAAAGCTAGTTTTATATTGCAAAAAGATTGCCCGTGTAAAGGCATCAAATCGCATCAGCGAAGGTGTACCAAAGTCGCGCAAAGCATACAAAGCTACTAATAATCCACCTGCAATAATTGATGGTTTTAACTGTGGTAAAATTACCTTAAAAAATGTTTCTCTGCTGCCATAACCCAAACTACGAGATGCTTCTTCCAAAGATGGATCAATACCTTGTAAGCCAGAGCGTACACTTAGCAGCATATAGGGATAGGTAAACAAAGTGATTGCCAAAACTGTCCCAGGAAACCCATAAATAGAAGGTAATTCTTCTAGTCCTAAAGGTTGAAGCAACAACTGCAAAAAGCTACCCCGTGGTGCTAAAGTTGCAATCAGAGCAAAACTGCCTACATAGCTAGGAACCGCTAAGGGTAATGTTGTCGTCACTAACCAAAAACGTCGTCCTGGTAAATCTGTCCGCACAGTTAAAAATGCTAATGGTACGGCAATTACGGTGGAAAATAATGTTACCGTTGCCGCCATTGCCGCACTGTTGAAAAAAACTATGATATTGCGGGGATGAGAAATCAATTTCCATAACTCTTCCCCGCCAATACCTGCGGTACGAATTACTAAGTACAGTAATGGCAGAGCAATGGCAACTGCCACTACCCCTGCCGCTAATGTGAGAAATAATGGAGGGCGAACCGCTTTCAACTGTTACAAAACTCCTGCTTGCTGTAGTAAATTCAAAGTTCCTGGCAAATCATTTAAATCTGTCAGGTTAACATTAGGTGGATTGAGCTTACTAATTGGTACTTGTTTTGATGGCGCTGGTATTCCCTTTACTAACGGATATTCATTAGTTTGTTGGGCAAAGTAATTTTGGGAACTCTGTTTGAGCAGGTAATCAATTAAAGCCTCTACATCAGCTTTTTGATCTGTGGTTTTCGTAATTGCTACTCCTGCCACGTTAATCATTGATCCTGCATCTTTAGTTGTGTAGTGGTGAGCAACAGGAAAGTTCGGATCATTCTTTTTGAAGTTATATAAGTAGTAGTTATTCACTAAACCGAGATGAACTTCTCCACGTCCTACAGCTTCGACGATCGCAGAATTTTTACCGTAATCTTTGACATCATTAGCTTTCATCGCTTTCAACCATTGGAGAGTCTTTTCACCCCCTTCTAAGACTCGCATTGCGGTGATAAATGACTGAAAGGAGCCGTTAGTTGGTGCCCAGCCGACTTTACCGCGCCATTTTGGTTGGGTTAACTGCGAAATTGATGTCGGTAGTTCCCCTGCTTTAACTAGCTTGGTGTTGTAGTCAATTACACGAGCGCGTCCAGAAATTCCGAGCCAATGCCCTTTAGCGGAACGAAAGCGAGAATCAACCTTATTCAGCAGTTTAGAGGCAATCGGCACTGTCACCTGTTTTTTCTCCAAACTGCCTAAAGCACCAGCGTCTTGAGCGAAAAACAAGTCTGCACGGCTATTTTTCCCTTCTTCCAAAAGTGCGATCGCTAACTCAGCAGTATCGCCATAACGGACTTGAATATCTTTCTTCAAATCTTGTTTTGCTTTCTCAATTAAGGGGCCAATTAGTTTTTGATCTCTGCCTGAATAAATCACGAGGGTTTTTGTTTGAGCATCTACAGCTACCCCAATTCCCCAACCGAGTGTTACAGCTAGAGCTAATGCTGAAACTTTCAGCAATGGTAAAGTTTTCAATCTTCAATCCTCCACCTGAATTCTTACCAGGAATATCTTGCAATAACTTTGATATTCTCAACGTTTACCATTAACGTGTACTACTAAGCAAGAAAAAATCTCAAAAAATTGAGATTTTTCCGACTAGCACCATAACTACCTAGTACCGTGCGGCGTAAATACACACACCATTTTTAAGCCTTGCAATAAAAATAATTCGTAATTCGTAATTCGTAATTCGTAATTGAATTAAGACAGACACTTCGGGGTGGGGTTTCGACCTGCCTTGCGATACAAGGATTATTTCGCGCCACTTGCGGGCGAGGTTTTTACCTTTTCCCTTCTTGATCAATCAAATTTTCGTAGCTTTTAATGGTCTGCTTACTTTTGCCGTGCTGTAGTAGGCATTCTTTGGGCAAGCAGCAAATGCCACTAAATACTAAGTCTGCTTGAAGAGATAGGATCTATGAAAAGAGTAGAATTTTAGGAGTAAACCTCTGTCTTTACAAGCTATTACCGTTAAGAGAGATTCTCAACCCCCCTCCGGCTTAATTGTCACTTTGCATGGTTGGGGAGCTAATGCTGAGGATGTAGCATCTGTGTTACCCTTGCTCAAAGAATGCCTACTAGATCGGAAGAAGCAC
>NZ_JAIVFR010000696.1 GCF_020829685.1 Nostoc sp. CHAB 5715
TATTTGACTAAGTTGGACTGCTGTCGTCGGGTGGTTGAGTAACTGGCGGTTGTGTGACGGTTGTACATGGACTTGGTGCATCTTCTGGTAAAACAGAGACACCAAAGCGTTTGAGTTGGGAGAAGTCCAGCAATACTGTTGCTGGCAAAGGTTTTGAATTTGATGGCACTGAGGAAGTTACTGCTGGATTATTAGTATTAGCTGGGGTTTGTGTACTTTTATTGGCACAGACTCGCATAGACACCGAAAAATTTCCGGAAGCAGGTTTAGGATTTGGTTTTGTATTGATAACTTCTAAAAAAGCTCCAGGTGGAAGTGATTGGTTGTTTCCCAAGGTGATTTGATTGTTAGTTTTAATTACCCAGCCAGGAGAAAGGTTGGCTAGCGATCGCTGTATGGGTGTCGCTTCGATGGTAGGATTTGAAGTTGGTATTGGAGTGGATGAAATCAAGGGGACTAATGGCGATCGCAGTTGCTTCACAAACAATCCTAAAGCACCTGCTGCTACCACAAATATTAACGGAACAATCCACTGTAGCGGTAATTGGCGACTTTTAGCAGGCTCAGTATCTGGAATCACCTGAGTTTTGTGGTTTGAGCTACTTAAAAGTGTCGGATCTGTCGCCCTGGATGCAAAATCAATAGTTTTGGCAGAATAACTCTCTGGAATGAAGGCTTTGATCGTAATTTCTGGTTCCCAGTATTGGACTTGATAATGGACTAAGGCGATGGTGACATTATCGTGTCCATTCTTAGTGTTAGCGATTTCAACTAATTTATCCGCAACATTTGCGATGGGCACTTCCCCAACTAGAATCGGCAAGATTTCTGTTTCCCAGTATTCCTCCACCCGATCAAAATCACTCAAACCATCGGAAGTGAGCAGAAAAACAGCATCTTCGTCGAGCATAAACCGTGCCGATGTGGGATGCAATGAAGTGCTGGGGCCCATGCCCAAAGCCTGGACGAGAGAGCCAGCAGCACTCTGTTGTACAGCCTCGCGGTAAATGGCATAGCCTAGCCGCACCTCGCGGGAGGCAACATCATCGTCCAGGGTAACTTGATAACAGCCGTGGCGGGTAATCCAGTAAGCACGACTATCACCGACGTGGGTAATGTACATTTCATGAGCAACAGGCAATGCCATTACTAAAGTCGTGCCCATCCTCTGACGACCTTGGCGATTTTCACTGTCATTACGCTGACTAATTTTGTCATTAGCAATTGCCACTGCCTTTTCTAGGTCATTAAGTAGCAGTGAGGGATCTATGTGGTCGTAGGGAACTTTTGTTAGTTGCTGTACCTGCTGCTGGATCGTTTCAATGGCTAAATTTGATGCGACATTGCCACCCTCATGTCCACCGATGCCATCACAGACAATTGCTAAGGCTGTTGGCTGGGGTGGTTTACTCACCAGAGTTCCACTGGGTGGGCTACAGGAATCTTCGTTACGTTGGCGGCTTGGCCCAGTGTCAGTTTTGGTGATAATTTTGATTGTGGGTGTTTGCGATCGCCCTAACCCAGCAAGTCCGCGATCTAAAACTCCGATTAATTGATCGGTTGAATTAATCTTTCCCTGAATTAAGGAAAGGCTAACCTGATTAACAAATTCACTTATGGCTGGTTTGGCACTATTAACCAATTGCTGCCAAAATTCACCTAATTGGGGCAATTCTGGTAATGTTGCTGTATCGAAGCGCAATTCTAATAAACGGACTAATGATCCTTCTACCCGTAATACATTTGAATCAAGCAAGCTAGATACGACACCTTCACTTGCAAGAGGTTGCCACAGATGAGCTATTTGCCATAACCAATTGAGTTGGCGCATCGATGTTGCATCACGCCAAGCGGTGGTTAACTCGCCAGCCAACTGCACTTGTTGGATTTTGTCATCTACTAATAATGGAGGTTTTTCTAAAAGTAATATTTCTTGATGTGAGGGGCTATCACCGAGAAAAAGCACTCCATATACCTGCGGTACGTGTAAACGGTAGGGAATCAGTCTCAGGTAAGCTTTTAGAGGCTGCAAATTATCTAACTCAGGCGTTAGCGCTAATAAACCAGGTTTCGTATCTAAAAGAAGAAATTTATCAAGGACTAAATAGCGATCGGCTAATATTTCTCCAGGGCTACCCACACTCGGGCCATCTACCACAGCCCAGAGGTAATTTTTGGTTAGGGGCGTGGAACATCGCAGGCAAAACTTGTGGGTCAGGGGGTTGGCAGCCTGACAACTTTCATTTGTACAGTAGAGCGTTGCCGCGTCATTTTCCATAGTTTTCGCACCGGGAAGCGATTGGCAATTTCTTTAACAGCATTATTAGGGACAATCTAGACCGCTCATCTTTCTTAAACTTGACATACCCAGACTTTAGATGATGATTTTAGCTGGGGGATATCAGCAGGTGCTAATACTTACTTATCCAAAAAATCCGCTCCTAAGTCAACCCTACAGCCTCATCATAGCTTCTATTGCTCTGTGACTCTCCATCGCCAAAGCAACTAACAAAAAACCCTGTTACCAAAGGATAACCCAAGCATAACTGTGCTATTTGCTTTTGCTGAATTACCCCATCATCAAGAGACAGATAATCTTGGTATTTATTTAGTTTATAAGTAGGATAGCAACAATTAACTTTAATTAAGAATTAAGATAAGTGAACTACTCAAAGTACCTGATTAATGAAGTGGCTTTAAAAATCTTGTAATCTAGTTTCCGGGTTCTTTTTGGGGAGGTCGCAAAGCTTCAGAGATTAATTTTCCCCCTTCCCTCTCCTCGTAGGAGAGGGTTAGGGAGAGGTCGGGAAGGGGGTTAGGGGGTTAGGTTAATCGTTAGCTTTTCCAGATGGATCTGAATTGTCACAAAGGTTCAGCCAGATCGCTACCAACTCATTCGGTTATTTTTTGTCGTCAATTGCGACTTGGGGGACTCCCATGCTGTAGTTGGTAACGCGGGCAGATAGATTGTAGCTGATTTCGCCGAGTTGCAGGAGCGATCGCAGATAATGCTCTAAGTCTGACCCAACACGGCGCAAGTTATAGTCTGTGAGGTCTGCGCCACTAGATGCTTCTACTAGTTCATCAAATTTTCGATAAACTTTTTGCAGCGCATCTTCATTCCAGTTAAATTCGTTATCTGGGTCAATATCTAACGTTAAAACCTGTTCACTGGGAATCAGTTCGCCATCCCGGTCAATTTCGCCTGCAAAAATGCGGACATGCCGGGTTGTGGACTTGAGCAGCATCGGGTTATCCATAAAAGGGTGTAAGAGTTGGGTGGATTACACTGAAATTATTGTAAACGCTATATTCAAGCTTGAATGCTCTCAATTTACAAGCTTTGAGAGCAGTTTCAAAAGGGTATATTGAATGAGCATAAGTAAAAATATCACCTGTACTGATTAACTTACTACTTCTGTTAGGAGTTGAAGACACAATTAGCAGCTAGTACTGACAGTAGTCCAATTATTTTCCTGTAAAAATTACTGGGGAAAGTGTTTTTATTTGGCGTATACAAACAAGTCAGAGCGGTGTGCTAATCTTACCTACTGCTAAGATTTTCGTACTTATGAAGCCTAAAAGCCAGTAGAGTTAGGCACTCACCAGGAATAATTTGATCTGTGTACATTTTTTTATGGAGAACAAAAGTTTTTACCTTAATAATTCTGCTCATCAATTTTTTCGGAATTTTCTATTGCAAAAAACGTACATCAAGTAATTTTACTGGATAGGGCTACATCGACCTCTGGCGTTAATAACTTTCAAAAAATTAAGCGATTTTACTTACGTATAAACACCAAAAATCAAGTAACAAGTCAAACTGTTATTGACGTTAACATAAAGTTGATGTAAAAAGCTTTAAAAAGACCGGACAACTTCTTACAGAAACTTTATTGTGTAGAATCTTAAAAACTGAATAATAGTTATGGCTTACCATAAGCTATATCTGGCACAGTCACATCAAAATTTAGCTTGAAAATAAAACACAGGAGACTGAAATGGAATACAAAGGTGATTGATGAAGAAAAATTATGGTTCTTGCGTTGGTTTTATGGTAGAGCATTAAAATCGCAGTTTTATAGAAAGGCTCAAAAACTTAAAACCCAGTCACAGCAATAAATCTAGCCTATCTTTAGGTTTTATTTATTATTCTGTTCCA
>NZ_JAIVFR010000697.1 GCF_020829685.1 Nostoc sp. CHAB 5715
CACTCTTCTCCTCTGACTTTTCTGCTACCGGTGCTTCTGGTACAATTCGGTTTTTAGCATCAGGCGATCGCAATGCGCCAGTTCAACTTGTAAAAATTGTTCCTGGTTCCCGTTCCCGCACGGGTTATGACTTTGAACCAGTCCGATAATTGTTAATAAAATACCCGTCCTCCAAATACAATTTCAACTAGCAAGCACTTAATTAAGTCAAGCACTTGTATTGAATGGACGCGCGGGTAATTATACTATGTCCCAAAAAAATGAAACAACTATTCTTGTATTATCCATCCTAATCACCGTCGGGCTAATAGCTGGCGGTTTTTGGTGGTTTACTAAAAAGTCTGGTGTTAACCTAAATACAATTAATTCTGGTAGCAGCAAAACGCCCCAAGCTCGATCAGAACAGCCTAGTGGCAATACTTTCACTTCAGTACAGGATGTTCCTACAGGATTATTCAATTACGGAGGCAGTACGTCTTGGGCACCGATTCGATTAATAGTTGACCCAGCAATTCAAGCGGCGCGGCCAGAACTTCGGCTGCGTTATGTAGAACCCAGCAATGCATCTCCTGGTACTGGTACTGGCATTCAATCTCTAATAGACGGTCAACTAGCCTTTGCCCAGTCCTCTCGACCAGTTTTAGATCAGGAATTAAACCGTGCCCAGCAGCGTGGGTTTACTTTGAAACAAATTCCTGTGGCAATTGATGGTTTAGCAGTTGCAGTTAACCCCAACCTTAACATCCAAAGACTGACGATAGACCAGTTAAAGTCAATTTACACAGGCAAAATCAATAATTGGAGCCAGGTGGGCGGCCCCAATATCCCGATTAAGCCCTATTCTCGCCGCATTGCTGATGGCGGTACGGTGGAACTTTTTGTCCAAGATATCTTGGGTGGTCAACCTTTCAGTTCCAATGTGGAATTTATCTCCACAACCACCCAAGCTTTGCAAAAATTGGCTGGTAGTCCTGCTGGTATCTACTACGCTTCTGCCCCAGAGGTGATTCCTCAATGCTCAATCAAAGCCTTGCCGTTGGGGCGGACGCAAGGGCAATACATTGCTCCATACCAGGAACCATCTGTCCTCCCGTCCGAATGTCCTGGTAAACGAAGCAAATTGAACATTGAGGCTTTCCAATCAGGAAAATACCCGATTACCCGCAATCTGTTTGTGGTGGTCAAACAGAATGGTCAGACTGAGCAGCAAGCAGGTGTCGCTTACGCCAACTTACTGCTGACTGAGCAGGGACAGGAACTGATTAGCCAAGCTGGGTTTGTCAAAATTCGCTGACTCTTGCGATCGTCTCCGGCGGGGCGTAGCCCATCGCACTCAAGACAGAGTGGCGGAAATCGCCGCTCTGAACTGTGCTTTAACCAGCTCTATTAATCGACTCTGCTGGCAAGCATATTAGATTATCGCCTTGAGTCAGGATTAAGCCACGTTGACGCAGCTTACCCATCAAGCGGGTGACGGTAACACGAGTGGAACCAATCGCGCTCCCAATTTGGGCATGGGTGAGGGGGAAGGGTAAACAATAGCCGCGAATCACATCAGGATCAGTGTCGCTCATTGCTGGCTCTCCATATTCCTCAATTAACAATGTGAGAAATCCTAAGAGTCGGTCAATTGTGCGGCGTTGTCCCAAGGCACTCAGCCACAGTAGCTTACGCTGGTGCTGATACCTAAAGGCATCCATAACTTCACGACGGAAGTGAGGCCAGTTGTCTAAGTCATGCCAGTACATCCACAACACCGCTGTTTGGTCAACATGGGCGTAGGACTGGAGTGTGAATGGTGATTGGGCAACAATTTCAAATGGCTGTCCCGCTCCCACAAAACCCAAGAACGCTTCTTCTGGGGTTCTGTTAATTCGTCGAGACGTTAGCTGGCTGGCAGTCGCACTAACTTGGGCGGTTCCTACCATACGGATCGCACCCCTTTGCACCAAATACAGCAATCCAGGCCGGGCTGGAATGCGCTCATCTTTGCTAAAGGTACGGCAGCGGTAGTGTTCTTGAGCCCAGTCAAGAATGCGTTGCCAAGTCAAAAAAGGCCGTGATGCCTCAGAAAAGGAGGATGAAGATTGCATAGGTAACAAAGAGCGTTCGGCTGAAGACAAAGACATAAATAAAAGGGTGCAAGGAGTGTCTTTGTGTTGGCAAGGCAGGCTTAACGCCTAACAGCGCCAGCCAATCCAAAGAATAGAGAGCAAATTATTCTCTACTCTTTTGTTATACTTCTTACTGTACAATGATGGTAGTAAAGTTTACTTACTATTCATCGATTATTCATCAAATTTTATCCTCTTCTCATTTTTCTTTATCTAAATTAAATTTATACCGCAAGAGAGATGACAGAAAAGTAACAAATATATCTTACATAATAATTTAAATAATATTACGTGCATTATAAATTACAAGTTAGCAAATATACGTCAATCAAACAGTTAGTATACAGTTATTTAATAAAATCACTAAGCATTAATACTTATAAGGCAGAAAATAACTACATAAAAAATGATAAAATTCCTCTACATAAAGGTAGAGATAATAATAGAATTTTATACACCTCAAATGTGTCATTAGGACTATCAAAATCTCAGAATCGAAAAGCGATGGAGCTTGCCAGTGCGATCGCCTCAGATATATCAGGGATCTGTGGGGGCGTTTTTAGCATTCAAATAGTTCCCCCTGGTTTGATACATTTTGAATTAACTAACTCGACGTTAGCGACTTGGTTACAAAGTCTTGTAGTTGGGAGTGGGGAGTGGGGAGTGGGGAGTGGGGGACATGAGGGGGATGAGGGGGATGAGGGGGATGAGGGGGATGAGGGAGATGAGGGAGATGAGGGGACAAGGGGACAAGGGGACAAGGGGATTAGTAAAGCCAATGCCCAATGCCCAATACTTCGACTTCGCTCAGTACAAGTGCCCAATGCCCAATACTTCGACTTCGCTCAGTACAAGTGCCCAATGCCCAATTCTTTGTTTCCTGTTCAGTATGCCCATGCACGCTGCTGTTCGCTAGTGCTTCTGGCTCACCGAGAGGGATTGATTAAACTTAGAGAACCAGTTCCAAATACTAGTCCAGCTTTTTGGAGTGTTATCTCTCCTAACCCTTTACCTTGGCTTAATTGTGACGGAACATTGCGGCTAAATCACCCAGATGAGCGTTGTCTAATTGGTGAGTTAATACAAGTGGTAGACAACATAGAGTACGCTGATGTTAAGGGTTCTGTGAAATGGGAAAAGGTAGCGCTGAGTTTGAGCCAAGCTTTTGAAAAGTTTTGGTGTAATTGCCGGATTTGGGGTGAGGTGAAAATTACCTCACCAGAGTTAGCCCAAGCTAGACTCGGATTGCTTATGGCTACTCAGTCAGTATTAAGATTTGTGCTAGAGGAAAACTTGGGTGTTTTTGCGCCCCTGGAGTTATAAATGGGTAATGTTGCTTAGGCAAAAATAAAAACTTTTATATATCTATTGACTCAATGCATCACCTCAGCTACATTAACAGGTGTGTGAGGAGCGAACCAGCTAGGACACCGAGACGAAACACGGCCAGTCGTCGGTGTCCTTTCTGATTTATATGGGTTGGGTTTGAAAAATTGCCCTCATTACAGCAAAAACTTTTCAATTGCTACTGCTGCTCCGTCTTTCTCTACGCTAGGCGCTACCCACTGCGCGATCGCTTGCACTCCTGCTGGTGCGTTGCCCATAGCTACACCCAGTCCAACATACTCCAGCATTTCCAGATCATTGAAGTTATCGCCAATCGCCATAACGTTGGCTATCTGTAATCCCAGTAATTCTTCGGCTAGGTAACGCACAGCAGTTCCCTTATTCACAGAGGCGTTAGTTGCTTCAAAGAAAGTAGCAACAGATGTTGTCAGATAAAGTTCAGCAGGTGTGTATTGGCGGCGCAAATTCCCTAATAGCTTATCGATTACATCAGTGTCATCGCACAAAGCGAGAATTTTTGTTGGTTCATTCGTTAAGGCTTGACGCAAATCACCCACGGGAATCGGGGTAATACCAGAACGTTCTGCATAAATTTGGGTTTCTCTGGTTAATTCACGGACGTATAGTTGATCATTGATGTAGAAGTGGACAGATAAGAGCGATCGTAACTCAGGCTGTTCAAAATAGTCGAGTAA
>NZ_JAIVFR010000698.1 GCF_020829685.1 Nostoc sp. CHAB 5715
ACCGAAGTATCAAAAATATTTTGATCCCTTGGTTCCTGGTTTCCACTACGTAAATTACAACGATATTAACGCTGTGGAAGTGGCGATTAGCGAGTTGGATGAAGGCGATTATCGGGTAACGGCGATATCCAGGGAAGGTATCTCGAGATAACATATTTTCCCGTTACCCCGGGTAGGTCTTTCATTGCTGCTCATATGGCTGTTATTTTGAAGGTTGATTAATTTTTTAGCTGTAAGCTGCAGGCCTTAAGCCACAGGCTTTTAGCTTTAAGCAGATATTTTTATTACTTATTAATTCAAAGACAGACATGGTATGCAAGGTCTCTGTAAATGATTTATTCCAGCCTGAGCCGGGCTCAGGTGATTCAGGCATTCATCATTGAAACATTCAAAATTTACTTATTGTCCAATTCGAATGCAATCAGCAGATTGCCGGGAATTTCGCCAAACATACCATAGCCGGAATTAACAAAGAGCATATTGCCGGACACGACAGGAGAGGGGCCGTCAAGAGAACCGCCTTTTCCTTTTACGCCGTTGACCGTCTGGTAGTCACGGATGGTGTTAAAGTCCCAGATAATCTCGCCGCTCTCAGCCTTATAGACCCTGATATGGCCATCGAGGGTTCCGGCAAATACCAGGCCCGGTAAAGCCAGCGGTGCGGCAGAATTGGCCGGAATGCAAGGAGCCACACCCGGACAAGCGGGCGTAGCCTGATACCAGAGGGTTTTTCCGGTAGCCACATCAAGGGCAAATAAGCCCGGAGTGGCCTTCAATCCAGGTTCACCGGGATTGAGGGCATAAAAGTTATCCGCATTCGCCACATATACTTTCCGGCCGTCTGAGGCCATGCCCCAGTGAATACCGCCGAGCATTCCGCCTTTGCCGACCCGGTTTTGCCAGATCACATGGCCGGTAACCGGATCAAGGCCGTGCACCATGCCCGATTTCTGACCCACCACCAGGATGTCTTTGCCGGCATTGCCGCCTTTGATCAGCAGGGGAGCCATACCGAAATCAAAGTCAGGGCCGCTCTTTTCAGGACAGTTGGGGGCATCGGGACAGGCTAAATTCCAGGCGTCGTTTTGCGTCGCCTGAAAAGTCCAGACCAGTTTGCCTGTTTTTATATCGATGGCCTGGATGGCATCGCTCGTTTTTGAAGGCGGGTTGGTATAATTCTCTCCCGTACCGATATACACCAGGCCTCTCTGAACATCTACTGTAGGGCTGCACCATACCGGGGCTCCGGATGGTCCGTAGAAATCTGCTCCGTTCTTCTTTTTACCGCTGATTTTAGCTTCTTCGGGGATCACACGGTGTCTCCATCTGATTTCTCCTGATACGGCATCCAGGGCCACGAGTTCCCCGGAAGAGGTGCAACAATTGTAATCAGGATTCGCTGTAGAGTTGATTTCAAAGGAAGTGAGTGGCACCAAAACTGTGTTTCCGGACACAGCCACAGAGCCTGTATTGGCTGATAAAGGGTGTTTTCCCGACCTTTTCTTCCAGATCAACCGGCCGCTGGCCAGGTTCAGTGCATAGACATTGGTGGAGTAATCCGCAAAATAGACCCTTAGTCCGCTGGAAGCGGGGGCAATAGCCACCGCACCGCGGATGGCGGCATCTGCTTTAAATTCCCAGCCTATTTTACCTGTTCTCTTATGGATGGCATAGACTTCACCGTATTGTCCGCCTACAATGAGCCAGTCACCCGCTATAGCAGGCTTACTTCTGACCTGTGTGCCTTCAGGAAAAGCGAACGCCCATTTCAACTTTAATGAACCGACGTTGTCAGCATTGATGCCGGATTGTTTTACAAATCCCGTGCCTTCCGGATTTCCACCCCAGCCTGATTCATAACTGACTTTTTGGGGCAGATAAAACTTTGTATAGGCTTCTGCCGGTAGTTTTGTATCGGTTAAAGCCCTGCCTGTGAGCCATTGGGCTACCGCTTTTCTTTCTGTATCGGTGAGAGCCTGGCCTTGTACCTTCATTTTTCCGGTGGTCAGGGCCGCATAAATCGCTTTCGAACTCATGCCCGACAACAATTCCTGTCCGGGGGCTCCTTCGGCCCCTCCCTTGGTATGGCAAACACTGCATTTATTTTGATAGATGTCCTTTCCAAGGGTTTTTACAGAATCCGGAAGGGCGTTTTGAGCGAAAACGTAAGCTGATGATAAAACCAGGACAATCGACATCATCCCGAATAGTGATGCTTTCATAGTAAAACAGGCTTTGAATTTGGGTCGGTTTATTCAAATGTACAAAATAGCTGTAAGCAATTATCAAAGAGCTGCCGGCTTTTTTGAAGTTTTCTTGACTCCGGAATTTCAATTCTTTCAAATAAAGAACCTGATCACCCCCCGCTTAAAATCTTCAGGAGGTTCCGGTTATTGACTAATACAAAGCTGATAAACAATAATTTATGAACCAAACCAGATTCCGGCAACCAGGAAAACCGAACAAAGGATGACCAGCATCACCAGCATGGGAGTGATGAAACGCATCCAGGCTTTCAGGCTTACGTTGACCAACGCCAGAGAGGGCAGCAAAAGGCTGGTAGGGGACACAAAAAACATGATATTAATGCCATAAAGGTAGGCGTTGACAATTTCCCGGCCGGGAATATTGACAATAATCGCCATGGCCCCGATAATCGGCATGGTCAGCACGGCCATGCCTGAAGAAGAACTGATGAACAGCGAGAAAAACATATAAAAGACCATCAGCAGCAATATGAACAAAGCCGGAGGCATGCCACCGACCAACTGAGTGCCATAAAAAAGCAGGGAATCACTTACATGGCCTTCATTAAGAATGACCGTAACGCCCCTGGCTACACCCACAATAAAGGCTACTGTAAGCAGGCTCTCTGCCCCGCTGACAAATTCTCTGACGAACTTTTTCTCTGAAATTCCTGAAATAAATGCCACCAGGATGGATGAGCCCAGAAAGAGTGCAGACATCTCGAGGGTCCACCAGTCATAAAATACGACACCAAAAATCATCACCAGGAAAGTAAGCAGGTATATCAGCAATAACAACTTTGTTTTCAGGTCAAGTTTCGGGGATTCATTTCCCTCCGTAAGGTGCATTTCATACGGCGACGCCACTTGTCCGTCTGTCTGGAAAACCAGTGAGGCCGACGGATCTTTCTTTACTTTGCGTGCATAACGAAGCACATACCAGGTCATCAGAGGAGTGGCAATGGCAAAAAGAATGAGCCGCTCATATAAACCATCCATCCAGTTGATCCCGGCGGCATTGGAAGCTATAATCGTAGAAAAAGGATTGGAGAAACCAGGGATGCCGCCAATGGTAGTGCCTCCGAAAATAACGGCCAGGGGCACCATCAGATCATATCCAGCAGCCAGGAAAAGTGGCACAAGAATAGGATAAAACACCAGGGCTTCTTCTTCCATGCCATAAGAAGACCTCAGAAAAGCAAAAATAAAGATCAGGATGATGATCAGCCATGACTCGCGGCCTTTCATGGTATGAGAAAGCCAGGCGATGCCTTTGAAAATGGCCTGCGTTTCATTGAAAACGTACATAAATCCGCCTATTATAAGGATAAACAGGATGATGTCGATGCTGTCATATATTCCTTTTACAGGGGCTTGTATGATGTTGACAAAACCCTGGGGGGTTCTTTCCTGCACCTGGAACGTGCCCGGCACTGACACAGGTTTGCGGATATCGCCATGCCTGAATTTTTCAAGAGAAATATTAAGTCTAAGGCTATCCAGCGTCTTTTGGGTAAACGGAAAGGTTACTTCTCCGGATGGCGTGGTCATGACAAAGTTTTTCCCGGCATTGGCCGTCAGTTTATTGTACTGCCCTGCCGGCAACAGCCAGGTACTGATGCCTGCCAGCACGATAATGACCATCAGGATGGTAATCGGCTGGGGAAAAGATTTCTTTTTTGACATATATTGATAGTAAAATACGTATTATACTCTTAAACCAGGGACTTATTGATCTGAAAGAAAAAAGCTTGCACCCACAGCCCGGCAGGGGATGGTAAACTAAATATATAAATAATTCTTAATTAATCCTGACACTCAGTAAGCCAAACAGGCTCAATAGTATTTCAAAACATGACTCTTCACAAGTGCTTCACTTCAGGCATTATGTCAGACCGGTCATAATAGGT
>NZ_JAIVFR010000699.1 GCF_020829685.1 Nostoc sp. CHAB 5715
CATCAACAGTAGGACTTACGCAAAAACTCTCTCAAACTCTTATTACTTCGTGTCCTTTGCGTCTTTGCGGTTCGTTTTTTCATAATTTTGCGTAAGTCCTAAACAGTTTGCGAGTTTTAAAAAGTGTACCTCAAACGAGGTATGGTTCGCTATGAACTAGCACAATATGGCGGTAGTGAATCTAACAAAAATCAGGCGAAAGCTATCGAGGATATACAGGCATCTGCCAAATTCTTCCTTGAGCAAGATGATATGGATAATTATCAGCAAGCACTCAGTAACATGTGTGTAGTCATAGAAAACAAATGTGACCCTTTATTCCAAAGCTCAAGTAATGTGGAAAAAACTAACTAAAAACAAGTAAGTTTTGTCACTCGCATATTATTGGTTTAGATTTCAAAAATCAAGCCTGATTAGGGTTAGCGTCAGCTAACCCTAGTTATTTATTGGGTAACAATTATATTTAACTGAGTATTTGATTTTCCTATTTTTTAGATATTCATAGAGCTTTTATATAGAAAAGATTTTAATTTATATTTCCTTTATAATTTTGCCGTAAATAATAGTTAGATTATTGACGGAGAAAAGAAAACAGAAATCAATTTTTCTCTATCTAAGTGCATCCTCTTCATCTCGATAAACTCAAACAATTTTGGATTTTGGATTAAAAGAGTTTTTTGGTACATGCCCCGCTATGAAAATGGGCAGAACAAATCTACTTATAGGCTCGTGACGGTTCGCTCACTAATCCCAAATTGCAAATCCAAAATCTAAAATTGGCACGGTCAAATAATATAAATCTCTACAAATCTCCGAGGTAATTGCATGAAAGCGGTGATTTTGGCTGGAGGGCTTGGTACACGCCTCAGTGAAGAAACTAGTATCAGACCCAAGCCGATGGTTGAGATTGGTGGTAAGCCAATTCTCTGGCACATAATGAAAACTTACTCTGCTCACGGCATTAATGACTTCATTATTTGTTGCGGTTACAAAGGTTACATAATTAAGGAGTATTTTGCTAACTACTTCTTACACATGTCAGATGTTACCTTTGATATGCGATTTAACCAAATGAACGTGCATTCTGGTTATGCTGAACCCTGGCGTGTCACCTTAGTAAACACGGGTGATAATACAATGACAGGTGGACGCTTAAAGCGAATCAGCGAACATCTTGGTAATGAGACTTTTTGCTTTACTTATGGTGATGGTGTAAGTAATATTAATATCACCGAGCTAGTTAAGTTTCATAAAGAACAAAAAACCTTAGGAACCCTCACAGCCGTTCAACCAGCCGGACGTTTTGGTGCTATTTCCTTAGGACATGAGCAAACTAAAATTACCAGCTTTCGAGAGAAACCTGAAGGTGATGGAGCTTGGATTAATGGCGGTTATTTTGTGTTAGAACCAGAAGTAATCAATTTGATTGCTGATGACTCTACAGTATGGGAGCAAGAGCCATTAGAAAAACTAGCTGATATGGAACAACTATCGGCTTTTAAACATGATGGTTTTTGGCAACCTATGGATACTTTACGCGATAAAAACTACCTAGAGGGGCTATGGACAACTACTCAAGCTCCTTGGAAGGTATGGTAGAAAGAGTTGGGATGAGGGAGATGAGGGAGATGAGGGAGATGAGGGAGCAGGGGGAAAAAAAATAACCAATGCCCAATGCCCCATGCCCAATGCCCAACGACTTTATAGATTTACTGTAATTTCAAGTACAATAATACTAATGTATGATTTTGCAATTATAGGTGGGGGAATAGTTGGACTCTCTACAGCATTGGCTTTAGGAAAGCGCTATCCTAATGCTCGTATTTTAGTACTAGAAAAAGAGAGTCAATGGGCATTTCACCAAACCGGCAATAATAGCGGTGTGATTCATTCTGGTATTTACTACAAACCAGGAAGTTTCAAAGCTAAATTTTGCCGTGACGGTTCTCGCTCTATGGTAGAGTTTTGTCAAGAGCATGGAATTGAGCATGAAGTTTGTGGTAAGGTAATTGTTGCAACTGAAGAACAAGAGCTACCACGCTTAGAAAATCTCTACAAACGCGGCTTAGACAATGGCATAGAAGTTAAGAGAATTAGCCCCGAAGAAGTCAGGGAAATTGAACCTCACGTAAAATGTGTAGCTGGACTTCGGGTATTCTCAACTGGTATTGTTAATTACAAGCAAGTTTGTTTGAAATATGCCCAGCTAATTCAACAGCAGGGTGGGGATTTACACCTGAATACAAAAGTTCTGAAAATCTCCCCAAGTGGTAAAAATCAGGTACTACAAACAAACAACGGTAGCTTTGAAACCCACTTTGTAATTAATTGTACTGGATTGCATAGCGATCGCACCGCCAAATTAGGTCAAGTTGAACCCCAAGCAAAAATTGTCCCATTCCGGGGAGAATATTACGAACTCACAAGAGAAAAACGTTATCTGGTCAAGACACTAATTTACCCAGTTCCCAATCCAGATTTTCCCTTCCTGGGTGTTCACTTTACCCGGATGATTGATGGTAGCGTCCACGCAGGCCCAAACGCAGTGCTGTCGCTCAAACGCGAAGGTTATAAAAAAACCGACTTTGACTTGCGGGATTTTCTTGAAGTCATCACCTATCCTGGTTTTTGGAAGTTGGCAGCAAAACACGCTGATGAAGGCATCCAAGAAATCATTCGTTCCTTTAGTAAAGCAGCCTTCACCAGAAGTTTGCAAAAACTAATTCCCGAAGTTCAAGCAGAAGATTTAGTTCCCACCCATGCAGGAGTTCGCGCTCAAGCCTTAATGAACGATGGCAAGCTTGTAGACGACTTTTTGATTGTTTCCGGTCAAAACTCCATTCATGTTTGCAATGCTCCTTCTCCTGCGGCCACATCTTCTCTAGAAATCGGTAAAGCGCTTGTGGCAGAAATTCCCCAACTTTCGCATCTAGATATTGCAGTAACTGCATAGATAACATAGTTATTACTTCCGGGCTGCTGAATAAAAGGATGAATCTTGTATAGTGGGCATCTTTTCCAGCCTGGAAATACAAGAGACGGGTAAGATACCCATCTCACAAGAAAAAAGTGTAGTGCATCAATTAAGAACCGCTATAGAGTGCTGCTACCCAATGGGTAATATCATGTCCGCCAAATTCCCCTAATAAAAGAACCCCACCCCCAACCCCTCCCCGCAGGCTCTTAGGGGAGACAAAGCACAGCTTTGGCGGGGTAGGGTTCTCCGGGTTTAATGAGTAATGAAGCGGACATAATATAAGTCGGCAAACTACGTAAAGACTTTTAGCCGAGTCATATATAGCGCTTCTGGGTTGAGTCCAATGACCTAACCCCCAACCCCTTCCCTACTAGCGTTGGGGAGTAAGATTCAAAGCCTCTCTCCTCTTAGGAAAGAGGTCTATTGCATACAAACGAAAAATATAGCGGTTCCCTCTCGGATGTAACACGTAGTAGGGCGAACATCTGTGCGCCTTTACTAAACGAAAAATTTAACTCATCAATACAAAGGCATTAACCACAATGAAAATATTAGTAACTGGAACAGAAGGCTATCTTGGTTCGTTATTACCCCCTCTGTTAATTGAACGAGGACATGAAGTTATTGGTCTAGATACCGGTTTCTATAAAGTTGGTTGGCTATACAACGCTAATGGGGTGACACCCAAAACCCTCAACAAAGATATCCGCAACATCACTCCTGATGATTTGGAAGGTGTTGAAGCAATAGTTCACATGGCGGAACTCTCCAACGACCCAGCCGGACAATTAGCACCTAATATTACCTACGAAATTAATCATGTAGGTTCAGTTCGTCTAGCTAGCCTAGCTAAGGCTATGGGTGTGCGTCGCTTCGTATATATGTCTTCGTGCAGCGTCTACGGGGTTGCTACCGCCGGTGATGTTACAGAAGCATCCCCAATTAATCCCCAAACAGCCTACGCAGAATGCAAAACTCTCGTAGAAAGAGATGTCAGACCACTCGCTGATGATGATTTCTCTCCCACATTTATGCGGAATGCAACTGCCTTTGGTGCTTCTCCCAGAATGCGCTTTGATATTGTTTTAAACAACTTAGCAGGGTTGGCATGGACTAGCAAACAAATCAAAATGACCAGTGATGGCACACCCTGGCGGCCATTAGTCCACGC
>NZ_JAIVFR010000069.1 GCF_020829685.1 Nostoc sp. CHAB 5715
GGGGGTGTACCTCTTGTCCTCCAGGATGTGGCGTGCCAGCGCCTCGCGCGGCGCAACCATGCCGTACCTTGAACCAATTTTGAGCGCCAACCCCATCTCTCTCTGTACCTGAACCAACTTCAGGCTTTCCTATTTTGTCGTTCGGTGCTGTTGTAATTTTATTTGCAGCACTCAAGCGCCAACCTCACTCTAGCAGTGCAGTCATACAACAAAAACTGTAGGTAAACAAAGTGATTACTTGAGAATACGGATTGATTTAACTAATTCTGCAAGTCCCCATCTTCAAGGTACTCCTAAGATGGGGATTGCATAAGCGTATTTGTTTTCACAAACTAGTCATAACCTGAGCCAATTGATTAGATAAATCAACTACAGAGTCCTGGCATTTGTTAAATAAAACGCCAGCTAAAAAATAATAATCACCAGAGTAAAATGCCATGTTGTTTTTTCGGAGTTCTTCTATGTGGTTTTTTACCTTGGGATCGGAGCTATAGTAGCCGAACTGTAAAGGTAACACCATGAAATTTTGAACACTATAACCATTTTCTTTTGCTAAGTTCAGCGTACTTGTTGGATTAGAAAAGCTGGATATTAAAACCAACACATTTTCATAACCTAACGATAAAAGATCGTTGGTAACTGTGGCTCCATCTATGCCCCCAAATAAGAGTGGCATATAAATATCATTATCTGGTGCGGGGAGATACGGCGGATTGGCTACAAGATACTCGGCATCGGGTTGAGAAGAATTAAACAAACATGAATTATGGATTATGTATTTATTAGTGAGATTATATTCATCGATAGTTGAATTTGCGACTTTCCATGCAGAGGTATTTAACTCAAATCCTTGAATTACGCCATCAAACTTGTTTTTCAATAAAGAATTAATTACAGGGCTACCATCTCCTGAGCCAAACTCCACAATAGATTCGTAGCTTTTGCAATTTCTGATCACAAAAGTGTCTAAGCAGTTTGAGTAGAAATTAGATTCTTCAGGGCAAAAAAAGATGTCTTTCATTTGATTGCACTTCAAGGTATAAGGTATAATCAATGTAATAAGAGGTTATTTACTATCTTAATATCAAGACAATAAATAACTCTTCCTTTAGTAAAGAAGTTATTACTAAAGAAATTGGATTTTAGGTAGATTAGCAATAGAATGATTTAGAAATGTGAAATTATAAACGCCAGAAAGAATCTGCCATTTTCTAATTTTTTAGATTTCTTAGATTAGTCAGGTGGATTGTTTTGCTTCACGTACTGATCGCACAACAGCACTACCCGCGCGATCGCCCATTAGTTTCTCCTGGTCATACCCAAGCACTAATTCCCAGGCATCATTGGGATATCGTTCTGCCAAAGGCAAAGCCACATCATCCAACATCCAACGGCCGTGACGTTCATCTTCCCTGATGTGCAGTTCCCAATAACCCATCGCCGCCTCTGACAGTCCCAATCGTTGCGCCGCCGCCAGATAGTTTTTGTAAGCCGCAGGGCCAGCCACCTCAAAATATGTCAACGCACCACAATAACGTAGGAAATAGCGTTTGCGATCGGTCGTCAGAAAGTTATGATTAGCGCAAGCTAGGACTTCCCAAGGTACTAAATCGAAGTATCCTTCTGGTTCAGTGTTCATCCCAAACTCAGCCAGCATTTGAGCAAAAAATGTAGAGTGCTTGCGGGATAAACGACCATTGCCGTATTCTTCTAGTAATACTCGCACCAGCGTACACTGCATTTCATTAGCAGCACCACCCAATACGTAGCAAAGACGACTACCTTCAACTAAGCCATCAAAGGAGCCGATCGCTAGCAGGTGACGATAGCCAGATTCAGTCATTTCCTCCCGAATGTAGCGGCTACTCTCCGACAAAAGCGGATCTAAATCGGCAGATGCGCGCTCAATTAAAGCTTGTTTTACATCTAATTGTTGCAGTGCAGCCACATCCATTTGTGCCAGTTCCCACTGTTGCCAAGCAGCTTCAATTTGGTCACGACATAAGGACAAGTAAAGCGATCGCTCATTGGTATAGTGCCGCAAATCGTCATACCAAAACAGCTTTAGCCGATTAATTCGATAAAGTATCCGTTGAAGAAAACGATGAGCCTGTTCATCAAAAGCGGCGGGAAACTCCATCCCCTTGTGGGTGGAGAGGGATAGCCGCCCCGCCGCTTGGGGCATTGGGCATTGGGCATTGGGAATTGGTAATTCTTCCCCATGCCCAAAAACTCCATCCCCTTGTGGGTGGAGTTTTTCATCAGAGCGATCATTTTTATAGGCAGCGCGAATTGACCTTGAGAGCGCCTGTTCAAACTCAATAGCTATTTCGGGTTTTACATCTAATTGATGATCCAAATCCTCCATTGCTAGCAGTTCTATAAATTGCTCCTCAGCACGGTCGTACTTGGTAATTGTTCCTTCTTCTGTTTGCTTACTCTTTTTCGCAGCCCCAGCGTTAGGAAATATAACTAAATTGCTTTGCATGGAATCTTCGTTAGCATTGGAAAAGTGAGAAATTAGTTTATCTCTAATACTTAACTTCCCACACGAGTAGCTTTCTGTACTCTTTCCCTGGTTATAAAGAAAAATTAAGTCTAGGGGAACACAGGAAAAGGGGCGCTTTGCTGGGGGCAGGGGGAGCAGGGGGAGCAGGGGGAGCAGGGGGAGCAGGGGGAGCAGGGGGAGCAGGGGGAGCAGGGGGAGCAAAGAAGAATGATTTATAACTGTATTTGGTAAAAATTAAAATTTGGGAACGAGTCTTTGATACTCGTGAATGAGTCTTTGATACTCGTGAATGAGTCTTTGATACTCGTGAATGAGTCTTTGATACTCGTGAATGAGTCTTTAATACTCGCCAACGAGTCTTTGAAGCTGCTCCCCCTGCTCCCTGCCCCCTGCCCCCTACTCCCCACTCCCCACTCCCCACTCCCCACTCCCTACGGCACTTCCTTCTGCTGCTCGATCGCCTTAGGCGGAATCTCCTCAAGAGGAATGAGTGCTTCGATTACGGATTTCACAATTGGGGCGGCGACAGTAGAACCATAAGCACTTTCTCCTTTTGGCTCATCCACCAGGGCGAACACTACATACCGAGGAGATTCCACTGGCAAAATAGCCACGAAGCTGGTCATTCTAGCACCCTTGATGTAACCACCATTCGGACTAGCTTTTTGGGCTGTACCAGTTTTACCAGCAATGCGATATCCCGGAATTTGTGACGCCTTCCCGCTACCTTCATCAACAACAGTTTCCATCATTTCCACAACCTTTTGGGCTGTTGCGGCTGAAAAAATTTGGCGGGGCATGGTGTGAGTGGGTGAATCATGTATTTGCCCTTTACTATCAATCAGCCCTCGCACTACATGAGGTGTTACCAATTTACCGCCATTGGCTAAAGCACCGTGCATTTGCACCAGGTGTAACGGTGTCATAGAAAAGCCTTGTCCATAGGAACTAGTAGCTGGTTCTATTGGCGAAGCAATAAATTCTTCTTGACTTTTGAGCCGCCCACCAACTTCAAAAGGTAAATCTGTATCAACTTTTTGTCCTAGCCCCAAGCGTTCTAGCCAGTTGTAATAGATTGAAGGCTTTAAGCGTTGGATAATTTGCACCATGCCAATGTTGCTGGAATATTGCAAAATCTGAGCGATGCTGATTCGCCCATAACCATTATTCATCGCATTTTTGATGGTGTAATTAGCTACTCGAATAGAACCGGAGTCATTAAACATATCATCTGCTTTGATGACGCCATTTTCCAGAGCGATCGCTACATTCAAAGGCTTAAAAGTCGATCCTGGTTCATAAAGATCCGCCACCGTCCAGTTTTTAAATAGGGAGATATTAGCTTTAGCGTATTCATTAGGGTTATAAGTAGGCTGAGAAACGAGGGCGAGTAAGGAACCATCCAAGGCATCCATCACAATTACCGCTCCACGTTTAGCCTCAAACTTATCCATCTGTTGTTTGAGTGCAACGCGGGCAATTCGTTGCAGACGGCTATCAATAGTGAGTTGCAGTCGCAAATCATCAAAATGCAAAAAACCTTCAGGGGCATGATCCGGCATCAAGGCCCCATTACCCGACCGACTGAGGCGCACCGTTTGCACAGGACGTTCTAGCAACTTTTCTTGAGAGTATTCCACACCTGCTTGACCACGGCGGTCAAGATTCACGTAGCCCACCACATCAGAAACCAAATCGTCTGGCGGATAATATCGGGAGTATTTTTCAGCCCACTCCAAGCCATTTAAGCGTAAAGAGATGACGCGATCGATAACTTCTTCCGGGAGGGCTGGGGCAAGTATAATTCCGCTTCTTTTGCTTTGAAAAGTTTTTACCAATTCAGCAGTATCTTTTGCCAATATTGGGGCAAGTCGCCCTGCCATATCTTCATTAGACTTATCAAACAGCTTGGGATGAGCGTACAGAGTATATACAGGAAGGTCAATCGCCAACAAATTACTATTGCGATCTACCACCGGGCGACGGGGCATAAAAGGTCGCAAATCCACCATTTGCTGGTTTCGCGCTTGCTGTGTTAACTTTGGCCCCTTGACAATTTGTAAATTATACAATTTAACACCCAACCCCAACCCTGCTGCCATTAATACGCCCCATACCATAAACAGTCGGGACTTGGTGTTGGATGTTTGGTCTTGGATATTAGAGGCAAATGTCCCCAACAATCCAGAACCCTTCTGTCGCCTTTTAAAGGCTGGATTCCGAAACTTTCTGTTTGTTCTGCTTGGTGATTTTTGCATTGGGTTTGTCCTTTGTCATTAGTCATTAGTCATTAGTCATTTGTCCTTTGTCTTTTAAGTTCTCTTCCTCCTTGGAGTTGGCATCATCACCTAAAACCGACACTCAGACCTCTTTGTTTGTCTGAAACTAATGACCAATACTTCGACTCCTTTCGACTTACTTCGACTACGCTACCTCGGCTTTGCTCGGCACAAGTCAGTACAAGTCGCTCAAGGCAAGTGCGAGAGTACAAGTAACCAATGACCAATGACTCTTAACCTTAATACCCCAGTGGCGAGAGTGTTTGCTGTTGCGTTTGGGAATTTGGCGTTGTGTTAGACGATGCTGGCTTAGGACTACGAGATGCTGGAGACAAGAAAATCATCCCTTGAGGAGTCGGCGAAACCAGCCCTGCTGTTGGTTGTTCTGCTTCTTCAGCAATTTTATTTGTCAGCGTCGCGTTGGTTGTCGTTAGTAGCCGCTCATGACGTTGGAGGTTTTGCAGTCTGCGATATGACTTACTCCAAAGCTCTTGGGAATATACCGTCCAGCCATAAACAGCAAGTGTCGATGCTACTAACAAGAACGCCAAAACTGTCGAATAACGGTGAAAACTGTACAAGCGCAGCAACCACAAAGGTGCTGCTCCAGAATTCGGCATTATGGGAAAGCGAAGAAAACCTACCCCTGGAGTTTTCTGGTTTGCACTCGACTGCTCATTAAAATTTAGCACTTGTTGTCTACCCAACTGTTTCACCGATTTGGGCATACCTGCTTTATTTATCGAAGAAACCGCTAGATTTTTCGAGGAACGCTGTCGTCGTTGAGAGGATACTGGTGCAGCTTGGGCAGCAGGTGTAGAAGCGCTTTGTGCTGCTGATTCTATACGTGCAGAACGTCGCCTCCCTAAAGAAAGGATAGAATCTCGCCCGAACCAAGTACCCCTTGTAGAAACAGCAGATTTACGAGCAACTACCATAAATTTTTTAGATGGGAAATACTGTACTTTAGATTGATTGTCTTAATTGTCTGTTTTTGCTTAGTTAAAATCGCCTTCTGTGCATCAAGCACACATAACAGACTATACCCTTTTAACTGTCTGATAGATAGCTATACCAATTGCATCCTCTAGATATTGCAAATTTGCAATCAGCGATTAGCAACTGGACAGCTTGCCCTTTAGATATTGCACCTAAAGTATGACAACGCGGGGCAGCAAGGTGCAATACTCCAGTAAAAAATAAATTTTTTGCTATGATAGCTCGGTTTGCTAGAAAATTTGGTAATTTCCGTTTTGCTCCTGAGTTAAGAGAAACTAATCAGATGGCTGTATGATACCTAATCCCAAAAAGAATACCCCCAAAGGATTGTTTTTTTTAACTATGTAATCTCGTAGCATTTAAAAAAAAGCAATAAATACGGTATCGTATTCAACAGGCGAAAAATTGTTCTAGCCACAATTGGTGAAAGAGGAGTTATGAAAACAAAAATCTTTGGTTTGGCTGTAATCTTAAGTCTGGCTACAATTCTCGGAGCCTGTGAAGGCGGTGGTGATGCTGGTGGTGGTGGTACTACTAGTACCCCAGCGGCTACAGGTGAACCAACTGATGCACCTGCTGGTGGATCGTCTACACCTGCTGCTACTCCCACAACTACTCCCGCAACTACTCCCACTGCTAGTCCCACTCCTACTCCTTAATAGGGCATCAATCAGCTTTAGTTTAAATCATGCCCAAAATACCTTAGTGACAACGCTCGTCACCACATAGCTTGAATTAATTAAGTTCACGTAAAAACCTGTATTTTTCTGTTGGTGTATCAGAGCCTAGACTTTGCTTGAATATCAGCTAAGTAGGGCAGCAAATAAAGGACACTGGTGATGAGGATTACCTCGTCAACCATGTGTCCGCTTCAAATCCTCGCCTGATCAGAGAGGCTCTTGAGCAGGGAGCAGGGGAGAAAAATGCTGGAATTGCCCAGCAATAGAGGGTTTCAAGCACTTAAATTTATTTATGCTCAATGTTAAATGTTTATTTTGAGCGGAAAGTGCCACAAGAAATAATGCGTCATTGTTTCAGCAGTCCTAAATTTATTTGTGGGATTCTCCCCCAAGCTTTGTTACCCTTTTTCCCTTTCCTCTTCTGTGACTGAACCTTATTCCAAGTCAAAGGGAGTTGAGTTCTGTAAATCTAAGCCATCTTGTAGGCAAAGTACTTCCCTGGTTTAGTTAGGACTTACGCACACTCTACGAATTCTCGGCGCTCTTGGCGTCTTGGCGGTTCGATAAATTAAGCTTTTTAGCAATTTTTGCGTAAGTCCTATTAGTGTTTGGAATGGCTTAGACTACTGAGTTTTGAGAAGGCAAAACAATTCATCGCAATCGCTGGCAATTGCTGTTGGGCATTCACTATTAGAAGAGACCTGGTAATGTCCTTTGATATTGCCAGATTTTTATTGGGAAAATTTTTAACTTTGGGAATGGAAAAAACAGATTTTCATCCTGCGTTGTGAACGCAGTTCAAAGATGGGAAGAGTTAAAGCGATAAAGGCAATAAAATTACTGAGCTTAATTGTGATTAGTGGAACCTTTTTTGTGTTAAGTAGCTCTTGGCGATCGCCGATAATAGCATTACCACCACCAGAGGATATACCAGAAGAAATATTACGCACTAAGATTATCATAGAAGCGCGATCGCCTATTGATGGAAAATCCCTAACAGCTGCCGAATATATTCAATTACAAGCGCAACTCCAACTTGCCCCGCCCCCAAAACTAGACCCCAAAATTCGGGAACAGATTTTCTTGCTTCGTATACGTAAAACCTTACTCCAGTTTTTCCCATTTTTAAATTTTTGATAAATTCGTCATTAGTCATTAGTCATTAGTCATTAGTCATTAGTCATTCATCCTCTGTGCAATGCCCTATTCCCCATTTCCCATTCCCCACTCCCCACTCCCCACTCCCCACTCCCCATTCTGATGTAGGATAACGATGGCGACAAAATTGCAAATAAATGTAAAGAATATATATAGATATTAAAAAAGTAGATTTAGTCAATCACGTTATATCACTTAGGTAGCTTCATGTCCATGACCACGATCGCCCCTGAACAGGTTAACAGCATCGTTTGGAATCAGCATAACGATCCGTTTGAAATACTAGGTTCTCATCCCATAGAACAAGACGGCAAAACCGTCTGGGCTGTGCGGGCCTATCTACCAAATGCAAGTGCAGCATGGGTGGTTCTTCCTGAACAACGCAAGGAATACCCAATGCAAACAGTGCATCATCCCCACTTTTTTGAATGCACGATTGACACTCCAGAATTGGCAAACTACCAGTTACGGATTAAAGAAGGGGAACATGAGCGAGTCACTTATGACCCTTACGCTTTCCGTTCTCCCCGCTTGACAGACTTTGACTTGCATTTGTTTAGTGAAGGCAATCATCACCGGATATACGAAAAACTGGGAGCGCACCCCACGGTAATAGGAGGCGTTAAAGGCGTTTATTTTGCAGTTTGGGCACCTAACGCTCGCAACGTTTCATTGTTGGGAGACTTCAATTTCTGGGATGGGCGTAAACACCAGATGCGTAAAGGCCCCACCGGGGTTTGGGAATTGTTTATTCCTGAAATCGGTGTGGGAGAGCATTACAAATATGAAATCAAAAATTTTGAAGGACATATTTACGAAAAATCTGATCCCTACGGTTTCCAACAAGAACCCCGCCCGAAAACGGCATCCATTGTCACTGATTTAGATGCTTACAGTTGGAATGACGAAGGCTGGATGGAAAAGCGCCGTCACACTGACCCCCTTACCCAGCCCGTCTCAGTCTACGAAGTGCATTTAGGCTCTTGGTTACACGCTTCGAGTGCCGAACCTGCTAAACTGCCAAATGGTGAAACTGAACCTGTAGTTATTGTTTCCGAACTGAAACCGGGCGCACGCTTCCTTACCTACCGGGAACTAGCTGACCGACTCATTCCTTATGTCAAAGAATTAGGATACACCCATCTAGAATTGCTGCCCATTGCGGAGCATCCCTTTGATGGCTCTTGGGGTTATCAAGTAACTGGGTACTATGCCCCCACATCTCGTTTTGGCAGCCCCGAAGATTTCATGTATTTTGTTGACAAATGTCACCAAAATGATATAGGGGTAATTGTGGATTGGGTTCCCGGTCACTTCCCCAAAGATGGACATGGTTTAGCTTTCTTTGATGGTAGCCACTTGTACGAACACGCTGATCCCCGTAAAGGCGAACACAAAGAATGGGGTACTTTGGTGTTCAACTACGGTCGCCATGAAGTTAGTAATTTCCTCGCAGCAAATGCCCTCTTCTGGTTTGACAAGTACCACATTGACGGGATTCGTGTTGATGCTGTTGCCTCAATGCTCTATAACGACTATTGTCGCAAACCAGGAGAATGGCTGCCCAACCAGTACGGCGGCAGAGAAAACCTAGAAGCAGCAGATTTTCTGCGTCAGGTAAATCACATTATCTTTAGCTATTTCCCCGGTATTCTTTCAATTGCTGAAGAATCTACTTCTTGGCCAATGGTATCTTGGCCTACCTATACAGGCGGACTGGGCTTTAACTTGAAGTGGAATATGGGCTGGATGCACGATATGCTGGATTATTTCAGCATGGATCCTTGGTTCCGCCAGTTCCACCAAAACAATATCACCTTTAGTATGTGGTACAACCACAGCGAGAACTTCATGCTGGCTCTGTCGCACGATGAAGTGGTGCATGGCAAGAGCAATATCATTGGTAAAATGCCAGGGGATACATGGCAGAAGTTAGCTAATGTACGTTGTTTATTTACCTACATGTTTGCTCACCCAGGCAAGAAAACCATGTTTATGAGCATGGAGTTTGGGCAGTGGAGTGAGTGGAATGCTTGGGCAGATTTGGAGTGGCATTTATTGCAGCATGAGCCGCACCAACAGTTAAAAACTTTTTTCCAGGATTTGAACCATCTCTACCGTTCTGAACCAGTTTTGTACACCCAGGATTTTGCTGAACCTGGGTTTGAGTGGATTGACTGTAGTGACAACCGCCATAGTGTAGTTTCCTTCATTCGTAGCGATCGCGATTCTGATGATTTTGCGATCGTCGTTTGCAATTTTACACCGCAACCTCATTCTCATTACCGCATTGGTGTACCGCAAAAGGGATTTTATACTGAGTTGTTCAATAGTGATGCGCGTAAGTATGGCGGCAGCAATATGGGCAACTTAGGCGGTAAGTGGACGGATGATTGGTCTTTGCATAGTCGTCCTTATTCGCTGGATTTGTGTTTACCACCTTTGGGTGTGTTAATTCTCAAGTTGGATAAGAAAAAGACTGCTGAGGCATTGCAATAAAAATTAAGTGTGGGCCTCTAGCCCGCCTTTAACCAAGGGCGGACAAGATGTCATTGGTGTCAACTTACAGCATTTTTCAGGTATTTAGACCACAGATGAGAGGGGAGTAGGGAGTGGGGAGTAGGGAGTGGTGTAGTTCAATTACTTGAAAAGCGCTGTAAAACAATTCGCAATGACGCTCGTTTGCCTTTGGCGTCTCACGCCACTTGCTCCACTTGGGGAAACCCCAAGACCGCAGTGGCTCCCCTTGGGGGAAGACTCGCTAACGCAACGCTTTCGCAATTCGCAATTACGTTTTGTGACGGGGATTTAGATTTAGGCTTCCATTCGCGCTGCTTGATAGAAGCTCTTTACAGTAAATTAAAGGGTTTAAGACCCGCAACGTCAACACATAGTTCAGTTTCAGTCGGGGTTTAAATCCCCGTCTGAAACTCTCTTCAATTTTGAATTTTGAATTTTGAATTTTGAATTTTGAATTTTTAATTAAACCTCCACCACTTGTTAACGTGAAACCTTTGTTAAGAGGTGATATTAAATCAGTGAACAGTCAACAGTTATCAGTTATCAATTCTTAACTGATGATGCGGATACTTGATAACTGTTGAGTTCATTCACTTACCATTACTCACCCCACCCCGGTTTTGTCTAAAGCCAAAACTGCTTAGGGAATGAAACAGCCCTGATGGAGACATCATCGGCGATCCTGCTTAAGGATAATCAAAAACTACGCGCGAGCCAGGACGCCAATCACAATGCACAAAACCTCTATGCATTCCTCTTCCCAATCCCGTGCAATCAGAAGCGCGACAAACTTGAAATAAACGCTGCAAGTTTCCATCAAGGGGCGCAAGATCGATTGCTAGCCCTTGGATATGCTGAGAATTGCGAGCGCCTTTTTGCTCCCGATTAACAACAGGTGGACGATAACCAGAATTAATCTGGATTGCACTACCATATTTATCACGAATTTTACCAAAACCTTTTGCTGCTTTGATAATATTGTTAGCGATCGCGTTCGACTCTGGAACTCTGGTACATCCCTTGGTGAACTCTCCCCAAGTTAAAGGGATACCAGTTACTATCAATTGATTCTCGTAAACAATAGTTCCATTTGGTAACTTCATACTCCTACCAGTGTTACTACCTTTACTTGATTCAGATATAGGTTCTGACCGATCATTTTGTTCACTGACTTGATGCTCCTCTGCTATCTCTAGTAATGCAGCAGCTGTGGACGCTCCTAATAATTCTGGAGAATCTAGCCAAACACTCTCTTTGAATTTTGCAAACGCTTTTTGGGTTACATCGTTTATAATTCCATCAACTTCACCTGTGTAAAGACTATTCTTTTTCAGTAAAATCTGGATTTCTTTGATGGTATCAGCATCAGATTCGGCGAGTTTGATTGTGGTCTTAGTAGACTGAATTTTTGTTAAATTAGTAAATTTGCCTAAAACAGTTGCCATTAATGCATCTCCTATAGTTGCAGCTTTGAGGATAGAAGCTTCAGTTTTTATTTAGTACGGCTTATGTGAGTTGGAGTCTGGAAAGGCGTAAATACTGGTCTGTCAACCCAAAAATGACGGGTGAAGGTGGGGAGTAGGGAGTGGGGAATAGGGAGTGGGGAAAGAGTTTTTTGTGTTTCTCAAATGTCTTGATATCCGTCAAAATATATTTGACACACTAATACGTTAACATGGCTAAACATCTTGGCTAAACCATAGCCTGAAACCCTTGCTATAGCTTGGGCGTTTTTAATTCACATAAGGCGTTTAGTAATACCCAGAAACTCCTGCTAATATTCATATTAGTTTCAGAATACAACTATAATAGTCCCCTTAGCGGTAATATTATATACAGTCTAAATATAGCTTAATACTTTTTTTTGGCTTAAGGGGTAAAATGATTTCAGATTGCTGTAATTCAAGCTGATATTAGAAGAGAATTGGGTAGATAACTGTTTTCCTTAAAGAGAGCGATCGCATTTTTTTTGCTGTGATTTACCCTAAAAATTGTTAAAAGAAAATTTGGAGTTTTATTAAATAAAATCAATGTCTGAACAAAAATCCATAAGTCCTTGGAACTACAAACCTTGGTGGTGTCAACCCTGGTCTATAGTTCTCACAGGTGTAACCCTGATTGGTGGTAGCTGGTTACTATTTAAAACTATCTGGCTAACAGTTCTCGTTTCTATCCCTGTAGTGACGTGGATGGGATTTTTTGTGTTGTTTTGGCCACAACTAATGATTCGCAGTGGAATTTTGGAGTCGTACAAGGACTAATTCGAGCTTGATGTGTTAATGTAAATTCCTCCAGGGAAAAAAAATTGTTTCACCGTGTTAAGAGATTTAGCAGCAAAGTTACGTGCAGCAGAAGAGAGAAGTTTCTTTAACGATGCATAAGGTAATCGGCATTTAAACTGCAACATAGCTACTATTCCCCTTGTTTTTTATCTTTCGATGTTACTTAATAACTAGCTCACCCTAATTCAAAATAAATCATGAAAGCCTCGCGCTATTTTAGTCTGGCTTAGGCTCAAAGATTTAGTTTATAAAACTGATCAAACAATAGACCTCTTGCAAAAGTCAAAAATCAGGAATGTCATTTTGAGCGGAACGCAGGGGAGAGAAGAATTTCACCAGATGTTTAGCTCCGCTCAAGATGACAATTTAAGCATTTATGCAAGAGGTCTAATCTATCAAATTAAACATGGATTGTGATCAAATTATTTAGTTCAGCAACTAAAACGTCCGAATATTCCCATGTTTATCGTCTAGTTGTTTGGCACGCGGCGCGACTACATTGCGCCATTGCTTGTGACAGTTGCGTAAGTCCTGGTTAAGCAGATCACTCGAATCTATAAAGAGCTAGATCGAGAGTACCTGCTAAATTTCAAGAATAACTGATGTCTAGAGAAACAGTAGCTTCTATCGTCTGAAGACCACCAATTATAGGAATTGTAGTGCTTGCTGCAAAACCCCTATCTGCTGCTAGATTAAACACCAAAGGAGATGGGCTAGGATTGTCAGCTGAATTAATATCAATGTCAATAATTTCTCCGGGGGTTAACTGCAAGGCACTAAAAACAGCCCCAGC
>NZ_JAIVFR010000006.1 GCF_020829685.1 Nostoc sp. CHAB 5715
GGTTCTAGCGTTTCAAATTTATATTTTTTTACCTCTTCAATCTTTTTTTCTTCTACTGACTTTCCCGGCACATAACCTACCTTTAAGCAACGCAAACCAATTCTTTTTAAAAATTCTCTCACTTGTGACTGATGCGGCGAAATTCTCATTGCTTGCTTAAACAAACTCGCGAAGTAAGTCGGGCTGACATTGATGACGCTCGCCAGTTCAGCCAGTGACAGATCTCGATTCAGATGAGCGTGAATATAATCGATCGCCTCCTGCAACTGAATACGAGTTAAACTTCTGTTCTGTGATGTAACGGGTCGCGTGGCGGTAGAATAATGTCGCAGCAGATGAATCGCTAACACTTGGGTAAGTGATTCAACATACAACTGACCGCTCAGTTCGCCGGACTTTAACTCAGCTAGAAGCAGCATTGCAATCTGCTGAAGATGGGGATCAGGTTTCGAGAAGCAGTTCACAAGATCGATGCGATCGCCATCAAGATTCGATGCTTCAGCAACCTGCGTGATTAATTCTGGCTTCAAGTAAATGTGCAGGATTGACTCACAGGTACTCTTTTCCTGACAGTGCCAGTAGCTCGGCTGCCCCGCTGGCGTAAAAATGCTGTCACCCGTTTGCACAATGGAGTCATGCACGCGATCGTCCCGTTTCTGGATTAAACGAGTCGGTTGCTCTCGCAGCATCAACTGAATCCAGTGATTTGACAGGGCAGGAACTTCAGTCTCAATGAGATATGGAGCGTTTTGATAGTGGTGAACCAAAATTCCATTCCAGTCCTGCTGCTGGCTGGAGAACACCAGAGATCGATTGAGCCGTTGGTCAGGTGCGATCGCGCTAATCAGGGTGCTTGTCATGACGCTTGTCTTCACCGATAGGTTACAGGTCAGTCTGAAGAATGCCGCTTTTTGACTTTTTCAGCCTGTGGCGTAACCTTATCATAGTCTGAATCCGCTTTAGCTGAATCAAAAAGAAGCTCTCGCTCACTGCGACAGCAGGAGCGATGAGATGAATTTTTGGGCGGTGAGGAGTCCCACCCCCGATCAATAACGACTATCAGTCGTTGAGAGAGTGGGGTGGGCGACGAATCGCCAAACTTTGGACTAGGGTTCTCAACGCTTCAGACATCGGTATATCTAAGCTGTCAGCAAAATCTTTCAATAACCCCAACTCTCTATCGTTAAGCCTCGTTTCTACTCTGTGTTTTCTTGCCATAGTTACGACAATTCACCGTAACTATGTTATACTTTATTTGTACAGGTTTAATCAAACTAATAGCTAACCGCTTCCTGTACGCTGAACCTTGACAACTCAGAGTATCGGGTTCTACCCAGTAAATAGATTTCACTGAAATCGCTTTCTGTGGGTAAGTAAAACTCTGACAGTACTAAGGATTGAACAATCTTTGTATTTGTTCAAAGTCTGCAAAGGGGCGTCTCGTAGACTCAAAACAAAGCTCAGTCAATGTCCAACGGGATACCGGGAGTCGCTGAGAAGCCCACACTGTACTGCTTGCAGTCAGTGTGGGAGTACGTCACCAGGAACACACGGATCTTGCAGAGGATTGCCTATTCTCTCAAGCAAAGCGTCTGTAAGGAAAACAACCCATAAAGAAGTGTGACATTTATCTGGAAAAGACATTGCTTCGGCGACGAATTATGTTTTTGTCGCACCAAAAGGTAAGGTTCCGGGTGGACCTAAAATCTCGTCGCCAATTTCGGCAGAAATGCGATCAAACAACTCAAAATTCGGTGGATCTCTCCTTTCTTGCGTTCCTACAGTGGCAATCAATCGAGCAAAGGCACTAGGCGCAGCAATCATCAATCCACGCGCTGGTTCATCCCCGCCCCGATCGCAGCAACAACGTGAGGTGTCCCCACCGGAATCAGGAAGGTTTCACCTGTGCTTATCTCAATCTTTTGAACATCTGTCCAGACGGTGAACTCTCCTTCTAGCACATAGAGTTGCTCCGAATAGCGGGTGTGGCGATGGGGCGGAGTCTGAGAGCCAGGTGGAAAGTAACCTTCGATTAAATCGTACTGTCCTCCGGTCATAGTGCGATCGGCAAGGATAGTAAGATAAGACCCAAAAAACCAGAAAGATTCCGTCATAACATTGCTCCTCATGATTAGGGTGTAAGATGTCCGATCGTTGATCGAAAGAAATCGTCCGGGTCATATTTTCGTTTGAGGTCGAGCAAGCGCTCATAGTTCGACCCAAAGGCAAGCCGAACACGCTCCTGTTCTTCCTCCTCCAGAAGGCTGATATATCCCCCTTTGAACGCATATCTGAGTGGACATATAAGCATTCAGCGCCGTTTCGCGAATCAGGTGAGCAGTTTTTTCGCCTTCTAGATCCCGTCTACCGGAGAATACTACTTTTGCTCCGGCAGCACCAAACGCGCGCTGCTTTGCAGATACCGCAAGGGTCGCAGTTGCTCTGCCAATTCCCGATGTGCCTCCCGTAACTAACGCCACTTTATCTTGAAGTATCATTGTGTTTCCCTCAGCATCACTCTTGTTCTATTGATCTCAAGTGTACTGAGTTCCAACGCTTAACTTCTTTCAAATTCTGACGCTGCCTTATCAGATTCTTACTGGGTTAGCGAACCTGCTTTGGAGTCATTCCGGTGATTCGCTTAAACTGTTGGGTTAAATGACTTTGGCTGGAGAAGCCGACTTGTAAGGCAATGTCTGCGATCGCTAAATCTGTTTTCGACAGCATCAATTTTGCTTGTTCCACTCGCTGTTGAATCACATACTGATGCGGTGAAACTCCCATTGCTTGTTTGAACAAACTCGCAAAGTAAGTCGGGCTGATGTTAACAACACTTGCCAGTTCAGCCAAGGATAAATCTCGATTCAGATGAGCGTGAATGTAATCGATTGCTTGCTGCACCTGAATATGAGTTAAGCTTCGATTCCCAGATGTAATGGTTTGCGTCAAAGTCGAATAGTGCCGCAACAAATGAATCACTAACACTTGGGTCAATGATTCAGCATACAATTGCCCCATCATGCCACCTGATCGCAACGTAAGCGTTCATCAGCATCCCAATCTGATGAAGTTGCAAATCTGGCTGACCGAAACAATGCACGAGGTCGAACCGTTTTAAATCAATCTCGGAGGCTTCAGCAACTTGTTGAATCAATTCCGGTTTTAAGTGAATGTGCAGCGGGGCGCAAATGACATCACTCATATCTGGAGCCTGACACCAATAGCTCGGTTGTCCAGCCGGAACCAAGAAGCTGTCCCCTTTGTGCAGGATGGATTCATGCAAGCGATCGTCCCGTTTTTGAATTAAAGGGGCGGGATCTCCTGTGTGGAAGTAGAGCCAGTGATCCGAGAGAGCAGGAAGTTCCGATTCAAAAGCTGAAGCAGGACTTTGACACTGCTCAACCAAAACGCCATTCCAGCTCTTCTGCCGACTGGAAAACATCAGCGTTTTATTCAACTGTTGGCTAAGTTCGAGCGAGTTTAGAAGGTTGCTTGTCATAAACCTGGTTCTTAAAACTCAACAGATTGATGGGTCTCAACTCCTTGCCTAGATTAGCGTGTTAGCGTGATTCAACAGGCAAATTACAGGATTTTTCACAATCCGTGAATGCGGTAGAGGTCGTCATTCTTTCAGATGACGCTTATGGCTACGAATCTCGGCAATCAATTGGTCACAAGGGCTGCTGTTGCCTCGATCTCAACTAATGTTTCTGGAGAGGCAAGTGAGGCAACACCGATGCCAGTCAGGGCTGGGCGCGACTCTCCCAGATATTGCGTCAGAATCGGTGCGATGTCCTCAAGAAATTCTCCAAATTCACCCCGAATGTAGATGCGAAGGCTAAGCAAATTCTCTATGGAGCTTCCCGATGCTTCTAGGACAGTGGTTAGGTTCGTTAGCGCCTTCGAGAATTGCCCCTCGACGGTATGAGATGAAACTTGGTGGTTCATGTCCCAGTCAACCTGACCAGAAATGTAAACGGTAGCCGTTGCGGTATCGACAACAGCATGGGACAGTCCGTGTGGTCTTCCATCATAGCGTTGTGGCGGGTTGATCAGTTGCTTTCTCATTGTCTCTAAGTCCTTTTTCCCTAACTATCTGGAGTATAGCTAGTTCTAGTGCTCGGTTTCTTTCAGATTCTTAGGGCAGTTTGTCAGATTCTTATGGAGTTAGCGCACTTGCTTTGAGATTATTCCAGTAAAGGTGATTGTAGGTGGTGACTTCGTTTGCCATGTTCGTCCTCCTTTTGTACCGGATAAGCAAGTTTTCAGCAACGAGCGCGACTTCTTGCGCCATCGCGGAAAGAGCGCTAGCTTCAGCCCGCCTTCTCGATCGAAGAACACAACAGCACCATGCTCAAACTCGGTGCCGATAATGCCTTCGGTTTTTAACCCTAAGCCATCCCGATAAAAGCGGAGCGATCGCTGGAGGTCATCGACACCGAGGGTAATGACTGTAATGCGTGGCTTCATGACTAAACTCCTATAATCTGGCGTTGCTGAATGCAGGTATGATTTGCGAACACTCATCCCTTCTGTAGGGTCGTTCCATGGAACGACCCTACAGAAGTCATACATCAAATCAGCAACGCCGATAATCTGAACAGTTTTACTCACCGTTCGCGTAATAGAATTTGACTAAGAGGAATTATCCACAAGATTGCTATAAATATCAGGTGAAAGCCCAGGGTTAGCGCATCTCAAACCCTATTGACAAGCGGACTTGCATCGGTAATTGGGTTTGAAACAAAGTGGTACTATCCGAGCTAGAGAGCCAGTCCACTAGAAATAGTTGACGTAAAACACAGGATATGGGTGTTGTTAAAATCGAGGATTTTGATGCTCTGTTTAAATGCGATCGCTAAAAACCAGACCTAAATATTTCGACCAGAATAGGCGTTTTATTCTTCCACACATAGTTGAGTTTTTGTCAAAACCTTCTACTGGACTGGCGCTCTAGGGTAGGATTTAATCCATCCAGCTGCAACCTTTTGCGTTATGCCAATAGGATTTGAGAAGAAAAGTAAAACTGAAACATCTTTTACACCCAGTATAGGTAGCTTTGAGATTACCAATAAATTTCAAGAATACTTTACACAAGTAAAAGACCCAAGAGTGGAAAAAACGAGATTGCATTCACTCACCGATATCATCACCATTTCTATTTTGGCAGTAATAGCGGGCGCGGAAGGTTGGGAAGATATTGAGGAGTATGGGGTCAATAAAAAAGAATGGTTGGGAACATTTTTAGAACTAACTTTTGGAATCCCCAGCCCCGATACTTTGCTTAAATAAAGTGCGATCACTCTCCCACTTTTCGGCAACAGCTAGCGATCGCATCCTTCGTTTGAGAATTGTGATCGCCCATCTCCCATAGACTAGATTGAGTAGACAGATCAACCGTGGTTGGGCGATCGCTTAAATGGGGAATTATAGTTTAGAATATCGATAACAAATAATTAGCGCCGGAATGCGGAGAATGGCTATGGTTTACCCTAAACTTAGCGGCGAAGAAATTACTCGACGGGGCAAAAAAAATTATGAAAATCTCCGTACTCAAATTGAGACAGCAGAAAATATTGGCAAAATTATTTCAATTAATGTTGAAACCGGTGACTATGAAATTGGGGATGATTTGTTAATAACGAGTCGTCGATTACAAGCTAAACAATCGGATGCGCCAATTTGGGCGGGACGGATTGGGTTTAATGCAGTCTATGCCATTGGTGGGACATTAATTAGGACAGATTAGTAAGTGATACACGGTACTGTGGTCGGGCTACAAGCTCGAATGAGTGTAATACTTCGTCCTCCAGGACGGTCAGATGTAGAAATTGAATTTGTTGTAGATACAGGTTTTGAAGGCTTTCTGACCCTGCCAATTGCGGTCGTTAATGAGCTTCAACTCCCCTATGTGGCTCGAATTGATGCCAACCTTGCCGATGATTCCAGTATTGCAGCCTTTGCTTATCGTGTAACAGTTGTGTGGAATGGTATAGAGCGTGAGGTTATAGTTCTAGGAATAGGTCGTCGTCCATTGATTGGAACTGCCCTGCTTGAAGATTGTCATCTCGGCATAGACTTTTGTGACGGTGGTACAGTACTGATTGATGAGATTTTGTAGATTTTAGAAAGTATGGGATGGAGATAGTTCGCGATGCCTGCGGCGGGCTACGCCTACGCCCTGATTCTAGATACCTGTAAAATTAAGCAAGAGCGATGGCTTCGCCAAAGCCTTCTCTCCGAGACGCTCCGCGAACGGCTAACGCATATCTTATTAAAACATTAATCGTTCAATGGAAATTATGGACGTTCAGATTAGAGAAATTGTGTCCCAAATTTTTACTTAGGTAACTGTTGTGTCTACCTCCTTTTCCCGAAGTCTCAATCGCTGCTGCTGCCAAACGGTTATAGTTTGAAATCACCTGATGTACTGTTCTGACTGTTGTACCCGTATGCAGAGCGATCGCACTTGCTGGTCGTGGTTCAAAGAGAGCATTGTAGACAATTAACCACTTCTGTTATCTGCGAGGATGATCGCAGGTGGCTATTTTTTGTTTGATTTGTTCTAACGTTAGATGTGGCTCAACCCTGCTGACCCTTGCCATGACGAAAGTAATTATTTTAACTTATATCTATTTTACCAATTTTACACTTTAGAACGCGGATTGGTATCACCACATACTTAATCTATTTGTCATTGACTCTGAACAAGTACCATTGAATTGAAAGGGGTGGAATGATGGTTAAACCATCTTCTAGGCTTGACACTCCCCATGCATGAATGCGGGGGATTCTTCTCTGAGTGAGCCAACTTACCCAAGCAGGTTTGCACCAACTAGGACAGAGGTCGATTCTCCAGAAGCGTTGCTTGCGTCAAGCGCAAAGGTTCCGACGTGCCCCGTCGTACCCAATCCTGAGTTAAGGATATTTATGCCAGCGTTGCGATCTCTATCCAATACGCATCCACATTGGCAAACATGGGTGCGAGTAGACAGAGACTTTTTCACAATGGAGCCACAGCTAGAGCATTCTTGGGACGTGTAGGCAGGGTTAACCGCAATAGTTACCCTTAAAAACACCTTGCCAAAATATTCTAGCCAAACTCGAAATTGATGCCATCCAGCGTCATTAATTGACTTAGCCAGACAATGATTTTTAACCATGTTCTTAATCCGCAAATCTTCATAGACTACTACATCGTTAGATGTGATTACGCACCGCGCCAACTTGATAGCGTGGTCTTTACGCTGTCTACTTATTTTGAGGTGAACTCTAGCTAATTTAACTCTAGCTTTACGTCGATTACTAGAACTTTTTACTTTGCGAGAAACCAGTCTTTGCGACCGTTTCATCTTTTTTTCCCCAGTCCGATAGAACCGAGGATTTTCAACTTTGTTACCCAATGAATCAGTGTAGAAACTTTCCAGTCCAACATCTAACCCGATAGTTAGGTGTGTTGGTTCTATTACTTCTTCTCGATCTACTTGGATGCAGAATTGAACGTAGTAGCCATCAGCTTTTTTTACCAATCTCACCCGCTTAATCTGGTCTGGTTGATAGAAATTCAGGTCAGCCCCTTCGGGGAAGTCAAAAGTCAAAAGTCAAAAGTCAAAAGTAAGAACCCCATAAATAAATTTAGGGGCAAGAGTAAGGCGGACGCCGTATTTCTTGCGCGGTGCCACTCGTTATACATTTTTTATTTTTCCATAAATAAATTTAGGGGCTTGTACCTTTTTCTTTCAGGTCACGAGTACCTTTAATTTTTAATCTACCAATTCCATTTTTATCGGTGAAAGTTATCGATTTCCGGTCATCTGCTAGCTTCCATCCCGATGCTTTATATTCAACCGAACGATTATCTTTCTGAAACTTGGGATAACCTTTTTTCCCAGAAATATGGGTTTTGCAGTTCTCATAAAAACGGGATATTGCCGCCCACGCACGTTCTGTTGCTGCTTGACAAAGCTGTTAGCTATTAGCTATTAGCTATTAACCCGGTACATGCCTCGCCCCTCGTGGGCGAAAAATTCGAGTCTTGGGGAGGTTAATACCCCGCTCATATTGGGCGGCTTGTTTAAAACTAATCGCTAATCGCTAACCGCTAATCACTTTTATTTTGCACAGATTTTGGGGAATTAGCTCAGTTGGTAGAGTGCTGCGATCGCACCGCAGAGGCCATCGGTTCAAATCCGTTATTCTCCATTGCCCCGGTAGAGCGGCAAATTATTTGTCCGTGACGACAAAATATTTGTTAAAAGATTTAGAGCGACAAATTATTTGTCACACTTCTGCATATTTTTTTTTACAAAAACCGTAATAACTGGAGTTTAGACTAGTTTCGCACTGGAAACTAGTCTAAACTCCAGATACCTGCAATTATATGTATCATACTTTTCGTGAAATGGTATAAGTTGGAAATAAATGTCTCAAGCAAATGCTCGTTTAGGGCACGCCGCTTCACGCTTGCCCTTGAGAAGATTGACGCTGTGCCATCTTGATGCTGTTGTCGCGCTTCGACTTTGGCAAGATAGAGAGCGGTAAAACTCGCATTGAAGTCAAACTCTAGCTTGAAGCAGTCGCGCTTGGCGATCAGCCAGTCCGGTGAACTGCTTGGCGTCTCGAAACAAAAATTCGATTTGAAAGTCCCTAATGAAGTTACGGCAAATTTTTTGCATGGAGACACAATGAAACGACGACAGAGATTGACGAACCCCAAAGCAAATCGGCGGATGCGGTTCCGGACAATTGCAAAGGTGATGCTGGTAGGCGCGATCATGCTTGCGTGTGTCGGAGGCAGCGCAGCAGGATTTGCGGCTTGGCAAAGTCCGAAAACACAAATGGCTGCCAATCGCGATCAAGCAGTTGCAGTGGTTGAAACAGTCCGCCCAGAGCACGAACACGCATGGAAACAGTCAGCAGACGCTGAACAAAATTGGAGTGTTGCCCATCAGAAGCAGGGGGTGAATGAGGAGAGTGTGCAAAACAATTGGCAAAACAGCTCGGCTGACAACGATACTGTATACAGTGTTAGCTTCAGCCCGGACGGACAAATACTCGCCTCTGGCAGTGGAGATGGCAATATTAGGTTATGGAAGCCAGACGGCACGCTGCTTAACACGCTCAGAGGTCATGATTTCATTGTGAACAGTGTCAGCTTCAGCCCGGATGGACAAACGATTGCCTCTAGTAGTGCTGATCTGACCATCAAGCTGTGGAAGCCAGACGGCACGCTGCTTAACACGCTCAGGGGTCACGAAGATATTGTACACAGTGTCAGCTTCAGCCCGGATGGACAAACGATTGTCTCTTGCAGTGTAGATAACACCATCAAGCTGTGGAAGCCAGATGGCACGCTGCTCAACACGCTGATGGGTCACGAGCTTACTGTATACGATGTCAGCTTCAGCCCAGATGGACAAACACTCGCCTCCGGCAGTTTGGATGAGACCATCAAGCTGTGGAAGCTAGACGGCACGCTAATCAACACGCTCAGGGGTGACACTAGTTATGTAGGTAGTGTCAGTTTCAGCCCAGACGGACAAATACTCGCCTCTAGCAGTGGGGATGGCACTATCAAGCTATGGAAGCCAGACGGCAGACTGCTCAAGACGTTCAGGGGTGACACTAGTTTTGTGAACAGTGTCAGTTTCAGCCCGGATGGACAAACGATTGCCTCTGGCAGTGGGGATGGCAATATTAGGCTGTGGAAGCTAGATGGCACACTGCTCAACACGCTGACAGGTCCCACTCGTGGTGTTGAGAGTATCAGCTTCAGCCCAGATGGACAAACACTCGTCTCTGGCGGTGGGGATAACACCATCAGGCTGTGGAATTTGAACGAGGTTGCGTCGCAAAACTAATAAGGTGAGCGGGCTTGATTTTCTCTGATTGAACTTCAAGGGTTTCTCACTCCCTGTTCATGTGGCGGCGTTTCCCACCAGAAACCATTCTACGTTTCTATTTCACAACGGCTCTGTTCAATAGTCCGGATAGTTAAGGAATGGTGGCAAAACTAGGCAGTATGACCATACACGGCCATGCACTCCAAGCCAGCAGGCAGAATTTCAGAGGCGATCGCCAGCGTTTTCAGGTCATTCGTTTTTGGGTCGATGACAAGTTGGAGGAGGTGGAACCGCCCCAGCAGGAGCAGTGGCAATCAATCTGACTGCGCCGTCTGCACCCATAACCCAACCTTGCGCTTCCACGATCGCCGCTGCTTCTATCCTTCCAGGCTCTTGATCGGGGGGAGCGATGGTAGGTTCCAGCAGTGGTGGAGATGAGGCTCTCATTGCCTAACTGCAAAAGCTCGACATCGTGCAGGGTGATCCTTGATTGAGAATCAGCGATGTCTACGACGGGCTACGCCTACGCAACCGTAGACTGCTCATCTCGTCCTAAATCTTAACTCCAGGTAATAAAAAAAGGAGCCTAAGTTAGGCTCCTTAATAAAAAACTGGTAATAGTAATAGAATTGTGACTACTTAACAGTCACCTTACCGCCAGCTTCTTCGATGCGCTTCTTAGCATCTTCAGCAGCATCCTTTGCAATACCTTCTTTAACTGCCTTGGGCGCAGCTTCTACCAAGTCTTTCGCTTCTTTCAGACCCAAACCGGTCAATTCCCGGACAATCTTCAGCACGGCAATCTTCTTATCAGCTGGGACTGATTCAAGAATCACTTCAAACTCGGTTTGCTCAACAGCTTCCTCAGCCGGAGCAGCAGCACCACCACCACCAGGCATCACCATCATGCCGCCAACGGGTGCAGCAGCACTCACGCCAAAAGCTTCTTCAATTTGCTTGACTAACTCAGCAGCTTCCAGCAAAGACAGTTTTTTTAGTTCTTCTAAAATGTTATCGGTTGCAGCAGACATTGATATAACTCCTGTAATTTTGATTATTTGTTAGTCATTAGTCATTAGCTTTTGAACGGCAGGTGCTCCACTTGGGGAGCCACCCCCGTGGGCGGGTTTCCCGACTTGAGGGGAGTGGCGTGAGACCCCAAGACCGCACTGCCTCTTTTTGACTGATGAACCACGAAGTCTATTCAGCAACAGTTTCAGTTTCGGTGCTACCACCACCTTGCTCTTGTTCGGCCACAGCCTGCAAAGCACGAGCCAGTGAACCAGGAACTTCGTTGATACCCACAGCAATCTTGGTAGCCAAGGCGTTGATAGCTCCAGCTATTTGTGCTATGAGTTGTTCCTTAGATGGCAAGTCTCCCAGAGCTTTGACATCTGGTTCTTTGAGTAGACGACCTTCCATGACACCGCCACGAAGTTCTGTCTTCTTGGTGGCTTTTTGGAAGTCTTGGTAAGCCTTAATTGCAGATGAAAAATCTTCTTTGACTAACAAAAAGGCTGAAGAACCTTTGAGTAGTTCTGACAATGGCTGCCATTTTTCCTCGTCTTTAATAGCAATGCCCATCAAAGTATTTTTAGTGACTTTGCAGACAGTACCACTCGGACGTAGCCGCCGCCGTAAGTCTGTGATTTCAGCAACTGTTAGCCCTTGATACTCTATTACCAGTGCCAGAGTTGACTCACTCAAAGTTTCTTTGAGGTCAGCTACTATCTCTTTTTTATTTTCTAGTGTTCTACCCATTCCAGTCTCACCTCCTTAAAATAATCGGGGAAGTGCCCTACTTGTAAGTTTCTTCACTTGTACGTTTCTTCTAAATCTGAACCCAAATAACAAACCCCAGCTAATTTAGCCGGGGTTGAGTATTAAGACTCTTAACGCCATAGTTATCACACCTTTAAGGGTGGTAATTCTGACTATTAGAGTTTTAACCTCGGCAGGATATTAAGCTATTAGCACCTGCTGTCTCCGGCTTTGCCTATTTAATTGCTCAGGGGGAGTGGGGAGTGGGGAGTAGTGAGTGGGGGAATTATTTTATTCCCTACTCCCTACTCCCTATTCCCTACTCCCTTTTACGCTGCTTCGCTCAGTTTCAAATCTCGTAGGGCGCTGATATCAACTTTAATCGATGGCCCCATTGTGGCTGACACATAAAATGTGCGCCAATAACGACCTTTAGCTCCTGAAGGACGGTTACGGTCAATCGTCTCTTGTAATGCCTTCAGGTTGACTAACAAATCTTCAGGCGAGAAGGTTGCCTTACCAAACATAACATGGACAATACCAGTTCGGTCAGCTCGGAATTCTAGTTTACCAGCTTTGAATTCTGCGATCGCACTTCCTAAATCAAATGTTACGGTTCCGCCTTTGGGCGATGGCATTAAACCACGCGGCCCAAGCAACTTACCCAGCTTTGCCACCTGTGGCATCACATCGGGTGTGGCAATCAGCTTGTCAAAATCCATTCTACCTTTTTGGATTTCGTCAATCAGTTCTTCTGAACCGACTATATCAGCACCAGCGTTGCTTGCTTCGTTTACCTTTTCACCTCTGGCTATCACCGCTACCCGGACGATTTGTCCTGTACCTTTGGGCAGTGCTACCGTTGTTCGCAACTGTTGGTCTGTATACTTAGGGTCAATTCCCAGCCGGATATGCGCTTCCGCAGCTTCGGTAAATTTAGCTGTTGCTGTGTCTTTGAGAAGAGCTAAAGCCTCTAAAGGATTATAGTCCTTATCTTCTACTTTTGCTTGCAGTCCTTGCAAACGACGCGATATTTTTGGCATTTTGTTCTCCTGGGGTAATTCCGAAGCCTCGCCTCTCCCCCGATAATTTGTTATTTGTCCTTTGTCATTTGTCCTTTGTCAGTCGTTTATTTTCTCCTGACTAATGACTAATGACTAATGACTAATGACTAATCCGTGATTGTTACACCCATATTTTTAGCCGTTCCTGCCACAATCTTCATTGCCGCGTCTATGTCGTTGGCATTAAGGTCGGGGAGTTTGGTTTGGGCTATTTCTTGCAATTGGGCTTTGCTAATTGACCCAACCTTCTTTTTGTTGGGTTCATTCGAGCCTTTTTCAATCTTCGCCGCCTTCTGAATCAGCACTGATGCTGGTGGCGTTTTGAGGACAAATGTAAAACTCCGGTCTTCAAAAACCGAGATTTCTACAGGTATGACCATTCCAGCTTGGTCTGCTGTTTTGGCGTTGTATTCTTTGCAGAACATCATGATGTTAACGCCATGTTGACCCAAGGCGGGCCCCACTGGCGGTGCTGGGTTGGCTTTTCCAGCATTCAGGGCCAGTTTAATGACCGCCACTACTTTCTTCGCCATTTGTATTTAACTCTGTTTCTCTACCTGATTAAATTCCAGTTCTACTGGTGTATCCCTGCCGAAAATTGAGAGCAAGGCTTTAAGTTTACTCCGTTCTGGAGAAACTTCAATTACCTCGCCTTCAAAATCTTTAAATGGGCCAGAAAGCACCATTATCTTATCACCAGTAGCCATGTCAATTTTGAGAATCGGCTCTTGTTCGCTGGTTTGTTTGAATATGCGTTCGACTTCTGAAAAACTCAGTGGTATGGGGTTCACATGACCGCGACCCTTACTGCTACCACGCTTTTGTTCTGCACCGACAAAGTTAATTACATGGGAGGTGTTTCGTACCACCTGCCAGGTATCATCATCCATCATCATCCGCACCAGCACATAGCCAGGGAAAACTTTTTCTTCTGTATGCTGGCGACTGCCATCTTTGCGGATTTTCACCGCCGGCGTTTGCGGAATTTCTACCTGAACAATTTTGTCAGCTACATCAAAAGTTTGAATGCGTTGCTCTAAGTTAGTCTTTACACGCTTTTCACAGCCTGAGGCTACTTGCACTGCATACCAGCGTGCTTCTTTTGACGCTGTTTCTGCTGTTTCTGCTGTTTCCTCCGACTGCAACATTGAGTTGCGCGGTTCGTCTGTTGCAAAAGTCATCAGAACACCTGTTTAGCTGCCCAAGCAAACAATCCATCGACCAAGTATATCAAAGATGCGGAGAGTGCAACCATTAACAACACAGCTGCGGATTCGCTCACTATCTGTTTCCGACTGGGCCAAACTACTTTTTCAAGTTCTTCTTTGGTTCCCTGTATGAAGTTGTTAAAGCTAAACCCATTTGTGGTTTCTGGCAATTCTGCTTCACTTTTTTTGCCCACGACCCTTAATCCCCCGTTTGTCACTCAATTTTGGTCATCCAGGTTTGCAGTTTCGACTCTATTTCACTTACTGAAAGCAAAACAACTACAAATACAATGAGTTTACCCGAAATTATTATCACTAACTGCTATATTAGCAGTTGCGTAATTATTTCGGGCTTTGTTTTTTGCTCTTGAGCGCGCCCTGGAGGACTTGAACCCCCGACATCAGGTTTTGGAGACCTGCGTTCTACCAACTGAACTAAGAGCGCACAAGCTGTTTTTGATTCAGTTATTGCGCTGAACTAAATTTCAGTTTAACGCAACACGCGATTTTTATCATACCTCAATTTTGTCGAGAAAACAAGTTAGCGGCAGATGCCGCTGAAGATTTCTCTCATACTATTGAAGGACGAATCACAAAGGGCGGTCAAACCGTTGCTTGATTCGGGTTGCCTTACCTACGCGATCGCGCAGATAATACAGTTTAGCACGGCGTACCTTACCACGACGTAATACTTTGATGCTGTCAATCCGAGGAGAATGCAACAGAAACACCCGCTCAACGCCCACACCTTGAAAAACCTTACGGACTGTAATCGTTTCGTTGATGCCACCATTGCGCTTGGCAATCACTACTCCCTCGTAGGGTTGTACACGGTATTTATCGCCTTCCTTGATTTTCACTCCGACTTTTACGGTGTCGCCCACATAAATGTCGGGTACATTTGATTTTAGCTGTTCCGCTTCAATGGAGCGGATAATCTCTTGAGCGCTCATAGTCTTTGGTGTCTGCTTAAAAAAATCTCACGATCATTAATGATAAATCGATAATCCTATTTCAGTCTACTTGTTAGGATTGATAATTTTACTGATACAACAGCCTAAAGTTCAAAGCTATATTGCAGAATGCTGTCACATAGGGGTGAAATTTATGAAATTTAGCGTCGTTATCAGTACCTATAATCGCTTAAATTTGCTACAAAGAGCAATTGATTCGGCTCGTAAGCAAACAATTGAGTGTGAGGTAGTTGTTGCCGATGACTGTTCTTCTGACGATACCCAAACCTATATCAAAAGTTTAGGGGACAAGGTTGTTTACCATCGTAACGAAGTGAACCTTGGCCATGCAGCAACGGTAAATGCTGGAGTTGCTAAAGCTAGCGGCGACTGGATTAAGTTTTTAGATGATGACGACTATTTAGCACCCAACTGCATAGAAGAGATGATTAAGGCGATCGCACTTCGTCCCGATGCTGTAATCTGCTCTTGTGTGGCGGCTCAGGTGGATGGTAATGAAGTTGAACTTAGTCGCACTCCCCAGGTTGGCCCTGGTTTAGCTTTTTATATCCCACAAGCCGATATTCACTACGGTATGCTTTTAGAGCTTGTACCATTTGGCACGCCTGTACAAGTAGCTTCCCGACGTGATGCTTTTCTGCAAACTGGTGGTTGGGACTCCACACTCGATGCTAACTGTGATGATATCGATTCCTGGATTCGGATTGCCCAGTTTGGCGATGCTATTTTCCTTAATCAGTGTCTTGCTTACCGCACTGTTTGGCCAGGTGCGTATAATCAAAAGTTTTCTTTGTCTCGACGATTAGCTACAAATATTTTGATGAAGGAGAAAATTTACGCCTTGGTGGATGAGCAACATCGCTCAAAAATTCCTCATTTTCAGGATATAAAAAATTACCTGAAACTCCATTGGATTTTAGTAGCACTGAAGCAAAAAAATCTCAAGAGTTTTCTTTCAATGATAGATCCTTCTATACTTTCTCCTCAGTCTTGGAAGTTTTTGCTAACTGCTGCCTCATCACGCCGCTCTCAGGGAAATAATTCTCAGGTTCGCAAATTTGTGTTGATTGAATCGTGATAAGCTAATCGGCATTTAAGTTGCATAATCAGGGCGGGCAAGATGCCCACCCCACAAGATTTTGATGAAATCAAAATATGCAAATTAGATGTGTTTTAGCTGATAGGAGAATTCAGAAGTCAGAATGGATTACGCCCGACTGCGCTAACAGAATTCGATAGCAAGTCTCTATGTAGAAACTCTTGATTGAATTAACTCTAAACTGGCTATATTTTGACTATAATTAGCGACTAATATAAATAATTTTAGCCATTGAGAACCTAGTAAAATTTCCTGGATTTCATCTCCAGCAAATACAGGAATTTCCCACTCTTGACTATCTATTATTACCCTACCACTATAAACATCAAATTCAGTTTCTCCTTGAGCAGTTCTTAATTTATTTTGACGTAAAAAAGACCAATCAAGACTTTGTACATCTTGTTTGTTCATAGCTAAAAATTCAGTGAATCCTGTATCTAACATTGTTTCTACAGGAAAACTGAAGTCATCCCCTCCAATTAAATCAATTTCAAAGTAAACTTGACCTTTATCTCCAAATCTCCCCTCAATCATATTCTGCCACTAACTCCGGTTTCATTAATGCCAAAAATATGATGAATCACATGAGGATATTTTTCTCTGGCCATTTTACTTGCTACCTCTTGATCCCGATCAATAAAATAATCTCCACTATCAGGTTCAATGGCAATATACCAACCATAGTATTTATCTAGTATTTCTGGTTTTAAACGCTCAAAAATCACCCAACAACGCTCATAAAATGCCTGTCTTCTGGCTTTGTCTTGAGCTTTTTGTGCTTGGGTCCATTGAATTTCTGGAAATACTCTCCCACGTCTGACTATTCTTTTTGGTGAAGAGTGTGTCATATTTTTGACCTCATTAAAATTTATTGTCCATATTTATTATAAAATGCCAAATGGGAACCATTGGTTCCCAAATCTTACCAGAGTTTTTTATGACAACAGTTATTTCATCTAGAATGCTACCATTCCCATAATTTTCTAGTACAGCCCAAGTCCGTTCAATTAACTATTTGCTTAAGCGTGTGAAAGTCGCTATGGTGCTGCGTAGCAATGCTGAAGACAATTTGTGTGCAAAATGAGTCCACCCACTAGGCATATACTTGGTGTACGATATGTCTATAATTAAACTTTCGTGAAGAAATTTTTAAGTGTCCAAGAGGAAGTTTATGTCTAAAAAATTCTCTGACTCTTTTTTGTTTCAATTCCTAATTATGCCAGTTGGAGGCATAATAGTTGCCGTAATTTTGGGACTTTTAATAGCCCCATTGGGCAGATGGTTTACCAAGACACCAATTATAGGAACTGCTTTTGAACAATTATGCCACGCTACAAATGCTAATTGTTCTGAATATTCCCAAACTAAAGTAGCTAGCTTGTTATTGGTTACATTGGTAGAACCGCAAGCATAAACATGAGTACGGGTGTATTTCTTACCCGTCCGTACTCTACCAGTAATTCCCCATTGGGCATTACATAACCGCACCAATATTTGTTATTGTTTGTTCCAGGGCGGACACAAAACGGTATCACCAAGAGTTTACCTAATTCTTATCTTCTTTTATCCCGATTTATTAAACCGTTACTGAATAAGTCTTTAAAGCTAAGTAGCTGAAGACATGAGCTATTGGTCAGTAGTAATTTGTGATTTTTACAAGCTACTGGCTAATTTTGAGTTGTTTTTAAAAACTCAATAATTGTGTCTTTCTCTACTCAGTCAATTGTCTTTATTTTTTATACATATCTCAAACATTATGCGAATTATACATATTTTGAACCACGTTCAAGAAATAGGTAACGGTATTGTGAATGTGGCTGTGGATCTGGCTTGCTTACAGGCAAAATCTGGTCATGAGGTAGCGGTTATTTCGGCAGGTGGTGAATATGAAAAATTACTAAATATATCTGGTGTCAAACACTACCAACTAGACCAAACTCGCAAACCAATAAGTATGATTAAAGCAGCTATTGGTTACAGAGCGATCGCCGCAGAATTTCAGCCGGATATTGTTCACGCCCACATGATGACGGGAGTCATCCTAGCCCGCATTTTTAAAGGGCATAAATATGCTTTAGTTTCCACAGTCCACAACGAATTTCAGCGTTCTAGTCTGTTGATGGGTTTAGCTGACAGGGTAATTGCTGTCAGTAAGGCGGTGCGAGATTCTATGGCACGGCGTGGTATTTCCGAAAACAAATTGCGGGTAGTATGTAATGGAACTTTGGGCAGCCCCCGCACTCGACAAATACAAGATTATCAACCTTTACCATTACAACGTCCAGCGATCGCCACTGTAGCCGGGATGTATCAACGCAAGGGAATCGCTGAGTTAATTGCTGCCTTTGAACAAATTGCCTCAGATTTTCCTCAAGCGCATCTTTATTTGGTCGGAAATGGCCCTGATAAACAGCTATTCGAGGCACAGGCAGAAGCAACTTCTGTAAAAGAACGCATTCATTTTGAAGGCTTCCAGCCGTCACCTCAACGCTATCTGATATCTTGTGACATATTTGTGCTAGCTTCCCACCGCGATCCTTGCCCCCTAGTACTTTCGGAAGCTAGGGAAGCTGGAACTGCGATCGTTGGCACTCAAGTAGACGGGATTCCTGAAGCTTTGGACAATGGGGAAGCAGGACTTTTAGTGCCAGCAAAAGATAGTAAGGCTTTGGCTGGGGTTTTAGCGCAATTACTGAGTAATGCCGATATGCTGCATGAGTGGAAAAATCGGGCAAATCAAAACCTACAATGGCTGAGTGTTGCCCGCGTCCATCAAGAAACACTGGCAGTGTATCGTGAATTAATTACAGAGTAAGGGTATTAACAGTGTAGCGATCGCTTTAGTTTTAAAGCTACACCTAAAGCGCCAAAAACTAGTACACCCAAAACATTAGTTGATTCAGGAACAGCAGTGTAATAAGTAGCGACTCTGATCGGCCCATCTTTATCTACTTGCTCTGCTGGCACTGGTGGAATGATTCCAGCACCTGGCGCTACATTGGGCTTGGTAGCGAATGGATTGTAAAACAGGGTTCCGTTTGGGATTACGCCACCACTAAAAGTGATGATGTTATCTTTTATGGTAACGTCTCTAAAAATATCTTTTAGATCGGGGTTATTAGAGTAACCAATCTTGCCATCTCCATTAACATCTCCCCACTGCACCGGCTCATTATCAAATACAGGAGTAGAATCTGGATTACTATAGGAAAGCGTTTTTAAATCAAAGACCAAGCTTTCTATATCGTAACCAGTATCATTTAGAAAGTTATTAGCTACATCTGAGACACCATATTCTATTACTTGCCCTGGTTGAAACTCTGGCCCAAGGGTTCTTGGGTTTTTCGTTTCGAGTATGTCTTGATTTTGAGTTGTCACGATGGGTTCTACCAAGATGAAGGCTCTCGCTGGTGTTAAAGACAAAAAACTAATTCCTGCTGCTCCTAGAGCAGATAAGGCTATTTTGATTGCTATTGTAGTCATATTTCTGTCCTCTTTATATTGATTGAGAGAATCCTATACCGCGTGAGTTAAATCAAACAGCAAAAACTCATTTTTCAACTGCTATCTACGTGCTAGATAAATAGGGTTAATGTGTGTCTGCTCAGTGAGTTTATATATACTCACAGGTTGATTTATAAAACAATTCTTGTAATGCTTTATCACAATAATTATTAATTTCATGCAATCTTTATAAAGAATCTAAATTAGAACTTATGCGTTGACAGATTAGACAATATGTGATTTTAAAAAAATTGATTTAGATTCTCAGAGGATGTCTGAGAAGTTTTGCATTAGTGATTAAAATCACGCAAGTTGCTTCAACATTAAACGAATCATCGCTACATAAATAAGTTTTCATGTATTTGAACGACATCTGTCGTAGGGGTAAAGCGCATTGCTCATACGTGTCAACTTAACGTAAAAGCCATGTCCCGCAAGGAACTGAAGTTCCTTGCTAATAGCGAAAGTCATCTCTTGATGACTAAATAATCCGAAAAATCTTTAGTCTACTTGAGTAGACTTTAGCTATGAGCCGCTGAAATTCATTTCTGGGCGGGCGTGGAAGCCAACAGATAAGCGATTTTTAGCTTAAGTTGACACGTATGAGCAATGTGCTTTACCCCTACCGCGTGGTCTATTTACCTGAAAATAGCTGTAACTAGATTATTTTAAGATTTCCGTTAGCAAATCAATTCATAAGTTCATTACAACAATTGTTGCAATGATTTAAGCCTTTCTTATATATGGAAGAGTATTTGTTGCAAAGTATTGAGCAATTGCTGCAACTGATTATACATTTGCAAGAAATACTTAAGCGTTTCTTATATATGAAAGAGTATTTGTTGCAAAGTATTAAACGATTGCTGCAACTGATTATACATTTGCAAGAAATACTTAAGCGTTTCTTATACATGAAAGAGTATTTGTTGCAAACGTTTAAATTTTCACAGATAAATAGAGTGCATTACGGCTTTAACCTAATACTGCGTAGGTTTTGAATATTCGTAGGTTGGGTTGAGCTTTAGCGTTACCCAACAAACCCCGCTCTTAGGTTGGGTTACCCTGCGGGAAGCCCCAACTCTTGGAGACGCACTCGGGTCTACGTTCCTCAAACGCCACTTGCTTCAAGTCGGGAAACCCGCCCAACACAGTGGCTCCCCAACCTACACATTTTTATTGAAAGCGGCGGGAAACTCCATCCCCTCGTGGGTGGAGAGGGATAGCCGCCCCGCCGCTTTGGGCATTGGGCATTGGGCATTGGTAACTTCTTCCCCATGCCCCATGCCCGATTCCCCATGCCCAAAAACTCCATCCCGCAAGTGGCGTGGAGTTTTTCATTTTTTAGCCTTAACCGAGTAGTATTGGGCTTTAACCTTAATCCCTATTAGTGATAGAAATAAGTCTTTTCGTAAATCCACGCAACCAGATTAACACTGGCTTCGCCCAATTTCCACCTAGCAAATCGTGCAGCAGAATATAAAAACAGGGGATGATAAACAATGTCAGCATTGTAGCGATCGCCATCCCAAAGAAAACTACAATCCCTAAAGGCTGCAAAAACTCAGAACCTTCGCCAATGCCCAATGCTAAAGGAAACAGTCCCAAGATCGTGGTTACTGTAGTCATGATAATTGGGCGCAAGCGTTGAGGAGCAGCTTTCACGATCGCAATTTGGCGACTACAACCAACTTCATCCCGAATTTGGTTTGCCAGTTCTACCATTAGAATCCCTGCGTTCACCACAATTCCCACCAGCAGAACGACACCAACAATTACAGTTGCGCCAATTGCAGTTTGGGTAATGTAAAGTCCAAAAATTCCCCCAGCTAACGCCAGTGGTACGGTGAAGATAATTACCAACGGGTCAATCAGCGAATTGTATTGCACCGCCATAACTACAAAGATTAAGAACACCGCCAACGCTCCCAAAGTTTTTAAAGCATCTTGAAGTTGCTGATTCGTTTCTTCGGCAGAACTAGGTACAATTGAAACGCCATCAGGTAAGTCTACATCTTGGAGTACCTCATTGATTTCTGCGATCGCTTCACCAAGACTAGCTCCCTCGGTGAGATTACCTGTGACAATAAAAGCTTGGCGCTGATTAATCCGTTGCACCTCACCAGGCGCTTGACCTTCTTGAATGTTCGCAACATCAAAAAGGCGGATTAGTTGATTGTTTTCTGTAAATAGCGGTAATTGCTCTAGCTGGGAAGGACGCGCAATTGCTTCTTTATTTAGCTGCACCCGCACATCAACTAAACGATTACCGCGTTGAATTTGCGTGGGAACTGAACCTTCAATTGCTGTTTGAACTGTTGCACCAATTTGCTCTGCGCTCAACCCTAAAGCCGAAACCCTTTCCCAGTCTGGGCGAATTTGGATTTCCGGTTGCCGGGGGTCGGCATCTGGTCGGAATGTCGCTAATTTTGCTCTTTCTTGCAATGCTTGCAGCACTTGTGCGCCTGCTTGCGTTAAGTTTCCTTCATTCTCACCTTGCAGAATCACGTCAACGTCTGACCCTTGCACTGGAGAATTACTCAAGATTAAACCCCGTACCTGACCAGGATTGAGGCGCAGCAGAATTCCTGCTAAGTTGAGTTTATTAAATTCCTGAGTTACTTTTTTCACAAAAGCTTCAACATCTGTGCCTGGTTTTAGATTGATAGTGCTGCTGGCACGTAAAGGATTTTCTGTAGTATTGCTGCCAAATAAATTACCACCCACAGTTGTAAAAGCAGACTCGGTTTCTGGTTGTTTGAGCAAAATGTCATCGACAATTTGCATAACTTTCTGAGAAGTTGCTAAAGGTGTACCGGGAGGAAACTGCGCTCTCAAGGTAGCTTGCCCAGTACTGATGCGGGGTAAAATTTCTTGGGGAATTTGACCAAACATAAAGAAGCTACTGCCGCCTAAAATTACCAAAGCAGCGATAACAACGAGGAGCCGATAGCGTAAAACCTTGGTTAAGAAGTTACTGTATCCCCGCGTAGCATCTTCAAATCGGTGATTAAACTGTCTAAGTAGCCAAAATTCACTGATCCGACTAGACCAGCGAATTCCCAAAAGTCGAGAAGATAGCATCGGCACTACTGTGATCGCGACGATAAGGGATGCTGCGACTGCGAAGCTAATTGTCAAAATCAGTTCATTAAATAGCAGTGCAATAAAGCCGCCAATTAACAGGAATGGCACTACAGAAACTAAGTTAGCACCTGTAGCAGCAACTAAAGCAGATTCTACTTCTTGGGAAGCTGCGATCGCAGTCTCAATTATAGATTGGGGAGTAGGGAGTGGGGAGTAGGGAGTAGTGGAGGATTTTTCCCCACTCCCCATTCCCCATTCCCCATTCCCTTTTCTCTCTTTTTGATTGGGAGTCATCCCCGCTTTTTCGGAAATGTTCTCCAAAATCACAACGGATGTGTCAATTGCTTGACCGACTCCTAATGTCAGACCTGCTAAACTAAAAACATTCAAAGTTAAGCCAAATATTCTCATCAGAGCGATCGCTGCCAGAGTACACAACGGAATCGTTAAACTGATAATCAATGTTTGTCTGAATGATCCCAAAAATAACAACACTGCTGCTGCTGCTAACAATGCTCCAGAAATCCCCGAAAAGATGACATCATTTAAAGAATTGCGGATGAAAACAGATTCATCTGTGGTGGGACTCAAAGTCATATCTGCTGGAATTAAACCCGATTGTCGTAATTGTTCAATTCGCCGCTTAACAGCATCTACAACGGTAATTGTGTTGGCCTCCGGCTGCTTTCGGACTGAAAATTTCACAGCAGGCTGACGATTCAGGTAAACAAATAGTCGCTGGTCTTCTGTATCATCAATTACCTCCGCAAAGTCTCGCAAGTAGACGCGGCGGGGAAGGGATGAGGGGGATGAGGGAGCAGGGGGAGATGAGGGAGTGAGGGACAAGAATTAATGCCCAATGCCCCATGCCCAATGCCCAATGCCCAATGCAATGACTAATTACAAGTTCACATCTTGTTGCTG
>NZ_JAIVFR010000700.1 GCF_020829685.1 Nostoc sp. CHAB 5715
GTACATTACTCATCCTAAAGCACCGAGTCAAAGCCAATGAGCATCGCCCTGCCATTGAAGTAGTCAAAAATTACGGGCAAATACCTCAATTAGAATGCTTTCCTGGGCAACTCAACCAAGTTTTTATGAATATCATCGCCAACGCCATTGATGCCTTAGAAGAATCTAACAAAGGACGTAGTTTCCAACAAATTAAAGACAATCCCAATCGCCTCACAATTACCACTACCTTGTCTGAAGATCGGCATCATGTCTCGATCCGAATCCAAGACAATGGCGAGGGAATGTCCGAAAATGTCAAGCAAAAACTATTTAATTATTTATTTACCACGAAACCAGTAGGTAAAGGCACTGGTTTAGGATTAGCCATTTCCCGGCAGATTATAGAAGAAAAACATGGTGGACAACTTACAGTGACATCTGAGTTAGGCAAAGGCACAGAATTAGCGATCGCTATTTCACTGCTGAGTTAGTCATTTGTCATTTGTCATTTGTCATTTGTCATTTGTCATTTGTCATTGGTTTTCTCCCCCTGCCCCCTGCCCCCTGCCCTAATTCCAGTCTTGCTCATCCTTCTTCCCGCGACTTTTGTAAATACCCCCCAAGTTGTGAATTTGGCGAGTTTTCTCATAAAGTTCGGCTTCGGTCAAACCCCACTGCTGCAAGACTTGATCTAGGTCTTTTTGGATGTCTCTTGCCCCTGGAAACCCTTGATAACGCATTCGCAGTCTAGCTAATTCTGCTAAGTTATAGTCTGTCGCCTCTTGAGCGAGTAAAATATCAATAAGGGGGCGATCGCGGTTATAAAGAGGATGTTGTTGGTCTTTACCGGCCGTTGCTTCAGTCATTGTTAGTCCTGAGTTAGGAGTTAGAGTTAAGAGTTATAAGTTAAGAGTGATGAGTCTTGATTTTTAAGTTTAGCCGAGAGCAGAGGAGCAAAAAAGGCAAAAGAAAATAATCTTCTGCACGCAAAAGGTAATTGTAAAATTGATTACTCGTTACTTAATCATAACTCGTAACTCCTGTACAGACGCGATTAATCGCGTCTACTCCTAACTCTTCTTAGACGGCAAGTACACCTGATGTCTTACGGCTCTCACCACTGCCACTCAAGTTTAAATAAAGTTACATTGTTCTTAAGAAAATACAAAAAACTTTAGATGAGGGTGAATTTTATCTCACCCAAAGTCCAAGCACCGAGGGAGCAAGAACCCATTATGTTTGAACACTTCACTTCCGAAGCCATTAGAGTAATTATGTTAGCTCAGGAGGAAGCCCGTCGCCTGGGACACAATTTTGTAGGAACTGAACAAATTCTCCTGGGTTTGATGGGAGAAGGAACTGGAGTTGCTGCTAAAGTGCTGGCGGAATTAGGCGTTACCCTCAAAGATGCACGTCGCGAGGTAGAAAAAATTATTGGTAGGGGTTCTGGCTTTGTACCACCAGAGATTCCTTTTACTCCTAAAGTAAAAAGCCTCTTCGAGCAATCGTTTAAAGAAGCTCATAGTCTAGGACAGAATTACATTAACACTGAACACCTACTCTTGGGATTGACCGAGGCTGGTGAAGGTGTTGCCGCCAAAGTACTGCAAAATCTAGGAGTTGATTTCAAGACAGTCCGCAGTGCCATAGTTCGCCGTTTGGGTGAAAATGCACCAGTTTTAGCTGGTGGTGGTAGTCAAAAGCGTACCCAACCGTTAACTATGGAAGAGTTTGGTCGGAATTTGACCAAATTAGCCCAAGAAGGCAGACTCGACCCCGTAGTTGGTCGTCAGAAGGAAATTGAGCGGGCGATCCAGATCCTCGGTCGCCGCACCAAGAATAACCCAGTGTTGATTGGAGAACCAGGAGTTGGTAAAACTGCGATCGCAGAAGGTCTAGCTCAACGAATTATCAACCAGGATGTTCCCGAAAGTTTGCAAGACAAGCAAGTTATCAGCCTCGACATGGGGTCATTGGTAGCTGGAACTCGCTTCCGTGGCGATTTTGAAGAACGCATCAAAAAAGTCGTGGAAGAAGTCCGCACTGTGGGCAATATCATCTTGGTGATTGACGAAATTCACACCTTGGTTGGCGCTGGTGGTACAGAAGGTGGTTTGGATGCAGCCAACATCCTCAAACCTGCCTTAGCACGGGGTGAACTCCAGTGCATCGGTGCAACTACCCTTGATGAGTATCGTAAGCATATCGAGCGCGATGCCGCCCTAGAGCGTCGTTTCCAACCGATTATGGTCGGGGAACCCTCAGTAGAGGAAACCGTACAAATTCTTTACGGCTTGCGCGGCGCTTACGAACAGCACCACAAAGTAACAATTTCTGACGCAGCACTTGTAGCAGCAGCAGAATTATCAGACCGCTACATTAGCGATCGCTTCTTGCCAGATAAAGCAATAGACTTAATTGATGAAGCTGGTTCTCGCGTTCGTCTGCGGAACTCTCAAAGTTCTCCCAATAAAGAACTTAAGCGTGAACTCGCTGGCGTTACCAAAGAAAAAGAAGCAGCAGTCAGAGTCCAAGATTTTGACAAAGCTACACAACTACGCGACCAAGAGTTAAAACTCGCAGAACAACTGCAAGCAACGTTTGCACAAAACGATCAACCTGTCAACTCTACCGTCGTTGACGAAGAAGACATCGCCCAAATCGTTGCCTCTTGGACTGGCGTACCAGTCAACAAGCTAACTGAATCTGAATCAGAGTTGCTCCTGCACCTAGAAGACACTCTGCATCAACGGCTCATCGGTCAAGAGCAAGCAGTCTCGGCTGTATCTCGCGGTATCCGTCGCGCCCGCGTCGGCTTGAAGAATCCTAATCGTCCCATTGCTAGCTTTATCTTCTCTGGGCCTACCGGAGTCGGTAAAACAGAATTGGCGAAGGCGCTAGCTGCCTACTTCTTCGGGGCGGAAGACTCGATGATTCGCCTAGATATGTCCGAATACATGGAAAGCCACACCGTCGCCAAGCTAATCGGTTCGCCTCCTGGTTATGTGGGATACGATGAAGGCGGACAGCTTACAGAAGCCGTGCGGCGGAAACCATACACAGTGTTGCTATTCGATGAAATCGAAAAAGCACACCCCGATGTATTCAATATGCTACTGCAAATCTTGGATGACGGTCATCTTACCGATGCCAAAGGTCGGAAAGTGGACTTCAAGAACACGCTGATCATTTTGACTTCCAACATCGGTTCTAAGGTGATTGAAAAAGGCGGTAGTGGTTTAGGCTTTGACTTCGACACTCAAGCCGACGCTAGTTATAACCGTATCCGCACCTTGGTAAATGAGGAATTGAAAGCTTACTTCCGTCCTGAGTTCCTTAACCGTCTCGATGAAATTATCGTCTTCACCCAGCTTTCTAGGGATGAAGTGAAGCAAATCGCTGAGATTATGCTCCGCGATGTTGCTAATCGCTTGACGGAAAAGGGAATTATCTTAGAAGTTAGCGATCGCTTCAAAGACCGTGTAGTACAAGAAGGCTACAACCCCAGTTATGGTGCTAGACCATTACGCCGCGCAATTATGCGCCTCCTAGAAGATTCTCTCGCCGAAGCAATGCTGTCTGGTGAAATTACAGATGGAGATACAGTGATCGTTGATGTTGATGATGACTCTCAGGTAAGAGTACGAAAATCAGAAAAACGAGAATTGCTCTTGGCAAATGTTGGCTAATATTTATACCCGATCGCTTTTTGCTGTAATATTTGAGAAACACTCCAGCCTCTCGTTTAAGTAGAGGCACAAGCAGGGGCATCTCCGACAAACATCAAGTGAAATGGTATTATATCTTTCACCCCTAGTAGAAATGCTAGGGGTTTTTTATGCAATTCCTCTTTAGTGGGCAATACTCACCTACCCACACCTGTTTATAATGAGTTTAGGACATAGCAACAATATGATTGAAAATCAGAACTTCCACATAGTTAAAGATACTGTCATAACTGATGAAAAAGGACGATTAACCTTGGGTACTGTTGCCAAAGCAAAGAGCTACCGAGTCCTCATCAATGACGCAGGACAAATTCTGCTAGACCCAGTTGTAAACATTCCAGAAAGAGAACTTTGGATATGGGAAAATTCTGTAGCTCGTACCTCGTTAGAAGTTGGTATAAAACAGGCAAGTTCTGGTTTTCAATCATATTGTTGT
>NZ_JAIVFR010000701.1 GCF_020829685.1 Nostoc sp. CHAB 5715
CCTTGTCTTCAGAGTCAGCATTTGAAGTTTGTGTAAAAAATTTATAGCCAAGATGTTAGTTTCTGTTGAGCAGGTGGGTATCCTCAGAACGGGAGGCTTGCTGATACCTAAGTATTTACCACAGCAAGTGTGTGAGGCATGGCTGGTTCGGGGGAAGAATACGTAATTACCCGTAAAAAGCAGATTGAGCGGCGACAAAAGATTGTCACGATAGTGTCGTTAGTGTCGTTTATTGGTTCCACGGTGTTTGCAGTAATCCCAGCAATCCAACAGGTTAGCCAACCTAAGTCAGCAATTGCGTCTCCTTCTGCTGAGTCAGTATTACAGCAACAGGCGCAGGGCTACGAGCTGGTTTTACAACGCGAACCAGAAAACCAACTTGCTTTAGAGAAACTGTCTTTGCTGCGGCTGAAATTGAAGGATGCTAAGGGTGCAATGGAACCTTTGGAAAAGCTAGTGAAGTTGCACCCTGATCGGCAAGATTACAAAGTTGTATTAGAGCAAATAAAGAAGCAAGAGGAAAGGGGCGATCAGTGAACATCTGCATATTGACATAAATATGAAAGTATGAATTTTTCTAGATGCTGAATTAAAACTTAGTAAACAACAAAGGAACATACATATATGGATAAACATATCTTGCTTTACAGTGACGATCCAGGCTTAGGTGGAGTTGCACAATACAATCACACTCTCCTCTGTGGTTTAGCAGCTTTAGGTTATCGACTAACTTGTGTACAAAGTCAGATTCCTAACCCATTGTTGAGTTATCAAAAAGAGCTAAATATTGAGCATCAATGGCTATCATTTGATACGACTAAAGATACTCAACGTACTGTAAACGATGCATCTGATGCCCAAAAAATTTTAGAAATTGCTAAACCCGATCTGATTATTTTTAGTGACACATGGCCCTTAGCTAATTCTGGTGTCAAACGGGTTGCCATTGCTTTGGGTATACCATACATCGTTGTTGTTGGTTATGTAGCACCTTACCCCGGAGGATTACCCTCTGTACTTTTAGATGAGATATCACGACTTTATTCTCAAGCGCTGCGGGTTATCGCGGTTTCATTTGAGAATTTAAGTTTATTACACGCATTGTATGGTTTGCCTGAAGATAAGGGACAAGTTATTTATTATGGACGACCTGCAAAATATTTTTTTTCTCCTCAGATATCGGCCTATGATCGCCTACGCCAGGAGTTAAACATACCCTTGAATGCAGTTATTTGTTTTACATCTGCTCGTCTAGAATATGTCAAGGGATACAAGTATCAATTAGCTGCCATTGAAAATTTAAAAAATAGTGATGTTTGGAATTTACTTTATTTTGTTTGGGCTGGCGGTGGTAAGTTAGAAGATGAATTAAAAGAGATAGTTGAACAACTAGAATTAAGCGAAAAAGTTAAGATTTTAGGACAACGTTGGGATATTGTTGATTGGCTAGATGCAATTGATATTTTTATTTTGCCTTCTCTATCGGAAGGAATGCCATTGGCAATAATGGAAGCAATGGCGAAGGGATTACCTGTGATCGCCTCAGCAGTGAGCGGCATTCCCGAAGAGTTGGGTGATACTGGCAAATTACTCCCTGACCCCAAAATTGACGAGCAAGCTACTATTGATGAGCTAGTAGAAACTATCCAAGCATGGTGTATTGATCCAGAATTACGTAAGTCAATTGGGAAGGCTTGCAAAACGCGTGCAGAGCAGATGTTTAAAGAAGAACGGATGATCCAAGAAACTAATGAAGTGATTGAAAATTACTTATTATCAGCCTGGGATTATGTTTCACCAGACTTTGAAATAATTTGTCCTGATTCATGTTTCCCTAACATGATTATTGGAAATACTAATAATTGTTATTGGTCTTATTTACGTCGGGAAATTCCGCATAACTGGTATGTAGATATACGGCAGCCAAGTGTGGGCTTTCTCAATCGAGATGAGGCGCATATTATTTACAATACTGCTCTCAATTTTGCAGGCAAAAAAGCTTTAGAAATTGGTTGTTGGCTAGGTTGGTCAGCTTGTCATCTAGCATTAGCAGGAGTCTATCTAGATGTAGTTGATCCTTTGCTGGATAGCCCGGATTTTTATGAAAGCGTCACTAGTTCGTTAGAAACTGCTGGTGTTTTAAGTTCAGTTAATTTAGTAGCTGGTTATAGTCCTCAGAAAGTTGACGAACTAGCAGGTAAAAATCAGTGTAGGTGGTCGCTGATTTTTATTGATGGTAATCATGACGCGCCAGCACCTTTAAATGATGCGATAGCATGTGAAAAATACGCCGAAGATGATGCTTTAATCCTCTTCCATGATTTAGCTTCACCTGATGTTGCTCAGGGTTTAAAATATTTACGGCAACGAGGATGGAATGTCATGGTTTATCAAACCATGCAAATCATGGGAGTAGCTTGGCGGGGAAATGTTGAACCAGTGATACATGAGCCTGATCCGCAAGTTGACTGGCACTTACCAAAACACTTACAAAACTATCCTGTAGGAGGGATATCAAATGAGCAGTTTGTGAACGAGAATCTTACTGCTCGACAAGTAAGAGCAATGCTAAAACAAGCATCTGACTTACTAAATAGTGGAAACCCTATTGAGGCAATGCGAATCGCTGAACAAGCAGCTAAACTTGGTGTGATCATACCAGAAATGCACTTTGTCAGAGCAATTTGTTTATATTCTGTCCAAAAATACCAGCAAGCTTTTGAAGCAGCAAAAGCAGAACTAGAAATCAACCCGACTCATTGCCAAGCTCAGGAGCTAGTAAATAACTTTACTAGAACAATGTTTAGGCAAGAAACTAAAATTTCTACTCAGCAACGTCCAAGTATTGATTTGGGGCGTGGAACCAATGGTATTGTTAATTTTCCAACCAAAACCTTGGCTACTGCTAGCTTTATGCATCGTTGCCAACTTACGCCCCATTTCTTCCCACGAATTGCTGTTACCGTTACCAAGTTCTAACCATTCCAGGACGATGTAGCTAGAATTACCAGCTACACCCCAGCTTAGAGGTTTGGGGACGCGAATACTAGCTGTTGCGAGCATTTCCTTTAAACCCATTGCCTCAGCCTCAAACATCGCAACTTGGGATGCAAGGTTTTGTTTGACGAAGTAGGTTATCTCACCATTGGAAATAGCATAACCTTGGTTGATGCATCCGCCACCAACCGATCGCCGTTGCTGACTCTGAAATTTTTCGCCAGTCACCTGGCTGATTTGAGCATCGATTTGAGTCCACATGATTAAATTGGGGAGTAGGGAGTAGGGAGTGGGGAGTGGGGGGGCGGGGGGGGCAGGGGGGGCAGAGGAAGAAGAATTATTGATTAATGCCCAATTCCCTACTCCCCATTCCCCATTCTCCATTCCCCACTCCCTACTCCCTACTCCCCATTCCCCATTTCTAATTTACGGCTTGACGACAACTACACCATAAGCATCTGGAGAAAGATACTCTTTGGCTGCTTGCATCAAGTCGGTTGCATCTTGGCTCTGAATATGATTTGGGTAGTTAAAGGCGGGTTCTAAATCTCCCACTAAGGAATGATAATAACCATACAACCCTGTGCGATCGCTTGGTGTTTCATTGGCAAAAATAAATTTGTTCGCTACTCGCCGCCGCACACGGGCAATTTCTGATTCTGCGACTAATTCGGTTTGGACTGTGCGAATATGTTGAGCGATCGCATCCTCTACTTGTGCTAAATTTTCTACTGGACATTTAGCTGAAATATAAAATGTCCCTTGTAGCTGATTGCTCATATTGCTCACAGAAATTGAAGAAACTAATCCCCGTTCTTCTCGTAAATCCCTCACCAGTCTTGATGTCCGTCCATGTCCCAAAATTCCTGCTAAAACATCCAGTCCATAGGTGCGATTTAACTGAACCATTCCTGGAACCCGCCAAACCATAACTAGCCTTGCTTGCTGAAGACTTTCATCTACAAATTCTCGACGGACAATTTCTGTAAATGGTGATTCCGTAGGGAGTGGGGAGTGGGGAGTGGGGAGTGGGGAGTGGGGTAATTTATTGAATTGGAAATTGCTGTAAATAAAATATTACCGACCGAATGGTTTGTTTAAACATAGTGCAAGAAGTGCTTTAGAGTCAA
>NZ_JAIVFR010000702.1 GCF_020829685.1 Nostoc sp. CHAB 5715
CAAGCTGATTAACTTTTTTAATTTGCAATTTTTCAAACAATCACACGAAAATTCTAAATTTAGGAGGCATTGACATGACACTTTGGATAGAAGCCGAGTCCGTTGAATTACGTCCCAACGCCACTGAGGATGATCTGCAAGCCGTGATCCGAGCAGTGTATCGGCAAGTTTTGGGCAATGCTCATGTATTTGAAAACCAACGGCTTACCAGTGCAGAGTCTCAATTGCGGAATGGTGACATAACTGTTACAGGCTTCGTCAGAGCCGTGGCTCAATCTGATCTATACCGTTCGCTGTTTTTTGAAACTTCCTCTCCCTATCGTTTTATCGAATTAAACTTCAAACATTTGCTAGGTCGCGCCCCCCAAGATCAGGCTGAAGTGGCGGAACATGTGCAAATTTACAACACCCAGGGCTACGCAGCGGAAATCAACTCCTACATTGATAGTGATGAATATATCAGGAGTTTTGGCCAAAATATTGTACCCTCTGCCCGTGGTAATCGTACTCAAGCTGGGATCAAAAATGTCGGTTTTAACCGTACCTTTGCATTGATGCGGGGATTTGCTGCCAATGATTTGGGCAAATCAGCAAAATTGATTAGCGACATTGGCACTAACCTCGCTACCAAAATTGTTTCCCCGCCTGGTGGTTCCGGTGCTATCAGCAATACAGGGAAGCGGTTCCGTATCGGTGTCTCCAAAGCCAATTTTGGTGTTAGGGTGACTAAAAGCGTGACAACCTTTGACGTGGGATACAACCAGCTAGCCCAGAAAATTCAGAGCATCCAGAAAACAGGAGGCAAGATTCTTAGTATCACGGAAATAGCTTAACGCTACCAATGGAGAATTTCCCAACTTCTAACATTTTGTCAATCGATGATCTATAGAGGTAAATTGGGATATTCATCATTTTCAATTGGGAGATTCTCCAATCCAAAAGCAAATAGCTAAAAACAGAAACCAAAGAGTTGATGAATATTACGGAGTTTGTTGCAAATTCTATTGGGCGTTGGCGATCGCAACGCAGCGCCCATCATTTAGCATTCGGTCACTTTGAAGCCGTACAGTCTGAGATAGATATCATTGCTCTCCCAGATGATGATCCGGCAGTGATTGACTTGTGTAAAACTTATAACATTGATCCTCAAACAGTTGTTTCTCCCTTTCGGATGAGTTGGGAAGGCCAATCAGACTGGGATGAAAATGAAATCAAAGGTAGTTGCGTCCTAGTTCCCATACCCGATCCAACTCATCCCCATCGTGGTAAACTGCTGCGCGATCAAGGCTATGCCGAAACGATTGCAGCGGCTGGCGATTATTACTTAACAGAAGACAGCACATTCGTGCTAGTCACCGCCTACGATCGCGCCGCCGCCGAAGAAAAAATCTGGTTTGTCAACCCCAATGTCCGTTGTCGGGTTTCTCTAATTAAAACCAGTACTGGTACAGGAGTTGTCACTGCCTCTTTTTCTTCTGAAATTCGCCAGGGTATTCACAAATAAACTAGATCCAAAAATGGCTTTCTAGGCATTTCTAGTCATATATATACAACTTCAGAGCGTGCAGTCTCAATATGAACTGACCACGTTAGTTTCGTTATGTCATTAGTCTATCAATAGACGCTTTTGCCATAGGTTACAGCTATTTTCAGGTAAATAGACCACGCGGTAGGGGCACAGCAATGCTGTGCCCTTACGACAGATGTGGTTCAAATACATGAAAACTGCTGTAAGGTCATAATTTTTAATTTTGCGGAAAGTGCGGTCTTGGGCTTTGCTCAAGAGGAGCAACTTTACAAGACAAATTCTGTATTGTTTATTTATCCTCATCTACTTATGAATTCTTCACCACCACATATCCGCGACAGTACATCGAATCATTTAATCACCCTAGCTCGTTGGATGGCAGGAGATTTCAGCAATTATAAACAGGCATTTGAAAATCCTAAAGATTACGCCCATATTCACGTATTATTTCGTCCATTACCGTTTGAATTCTTCTCAGGAATCGGGCTTTATTCAGAACAGGTTTATGACTATGATTTGTGGAGACCTTATAGACAGGGAGTACATCGCTTAGTAGATCATAACGATGAGATTTATATCGAAAACTACAGTTTAAAAAATGCCCTTTTCTATGCTGGTGCAGCCCGTGAGTTAAGCATTCTTAGAACCATCACCCCAGATTGTATCGCACGCAGATATCACTGCTCGATGATTTTCAAACGAGAGAAAGATAGATTTATAGGCGCTGTTGAACCTGGAAACTTGTGCTTAATTGAGAAAAATGGCTGCCAGACTTATCTCGATAGTTACGTTGAAATCACACAAACCACTTGGGTAAGCCTAGATAGAGGGCTGGATATCAATACACACGAGCAGGTTTGGGGATCTACCTTTGGCCCTTTGCGGTTTGAAAAGCGGGAGGGTTTTGCCCATGAAGTCCCAAACATCCTATGATCTTTCCCTGCCTAATCTGGCCATTAAAGCGAATATGCTACTCCCAGAAGCACAGAAAAAAATGCAGTGCTGGATTCGCAGCAGACATTTAATTTGTTCAGGTCATTTCTTTGTTTTTGAAACCGTAGATTATAGTGCTATTGAGCGTTTTTCCCAATGTGTGGGAGCGTTAGGAGGCACTATTATTTCGGTTGACCCAATTAACAAAATTTGGATGGGCGCTCATCGTCAAGTGATTCTATATCAGGCAAGAGCCAGTTTGCATACACCCTGTCACAATTTGAAACAATATTGGATAAAATACGGAGGCTTTCGCAGCCGATTTGATGAGCAGGCGTAAAGTAATTCGCTATAGCGGTGGCACAAATCCCAGCTTGCTAGATGCGCTTTTGGTGTGCGCGACTTCACTCTAGGAGGGTATGGGACTTCCAAATAAAAAAATAATCAATCGTTTTGGTAAGCAGGGAGAGCAGGGGGATTTGGCGTTGCAGGGGGAGAAGAAATCGGATAGTCGTATTGGATACAGGAATTGAGTAATTTAATTTTTGGATGTCCCTATCATTTTTCTCCCCGCTGAAACTTCATTGTCATTTCTAGGCGAGATAATGCACTAGTGGCAGACTCGCGTACATAGGAGTCGGTGGATTCATCCTGAATGAGGGATTGTAGCACTTCCACACCTCGGCGATCGCCAATTGAGCCAAGGGCATTCACGATAGAGATTGCCAGCGCTGGGTTGTCTGTGGTTTGCAATGCTTCAATCAAAACATCCACTACGGGAGAACCAATTTCACCTAAAGCCATGACAGCAGCAATATGCACTACAGGATTGGGGTCATTGAGGGCAGTCTTTAAACCCTGTACGCCTTCAGCTGTAAAGGGAACATCTGGATGATTAATGGCGACTTGTGCCAGTGCTTTGGCGGCACTTCCCCGGACGGTAACATTATCACTATTGAGCAAGGCTTCAACTAGAGGAGTCACTGCATCAGGGCCGATCGCTCCTAGAGCTTTGACGGCAGCTCGTCGATAGGTGGTATCCTCTTCATCGAGAATACTCATCAACCGGGGAATAGTTGTCTCATCGGGATTCTCAGCCAATGCCCACATTGCTTGGTCGCGTAGGTGGGGGTTGGGGTGTTTGAGTTGTTGGAATAGTTCTTCTGTGGACATAACAAGATTTTAATAAATAAATCTTCTTCAAGCCTCTGGATTTATCAGTGGTGTGATGAATTTTGAATGCGTGAATTTTGAATTGCCGTAGGGGTTGACTTGGCTTTTTGGCGAATCAGCCAATCATCATCGTTGGCGACTTGTCCATAACCACTGATATCACCAAGTTTTTCCAGCGCCATCAACGCCGCATACTTCAGATCCCAAATTTTGGTTTCTAGACAGGCTTTCAGTTCGGGAATTGCCCGTGGATCGCCGAGTTCACCAAGAGCGATCGCTGCTGCTGCCCGTGATTTTTGAAATTGTGGTTGTTTATTATACAAGCTTTCAACTAGTAAATCGTAAGCTGGGGCATGTTTTAACCAACCGAACAGCTTTATCACATGGAAGTGGGCACCATAATCATTATTTGCTTCTTCGGCGTAGGTAGCAAACAAAGCCTCAGGAGCAGCATCGGCGTGATGGTCAAGAATGGTTTTGGTTGCTAAATA
>NZ_JAIVFR010000703.1 GCF_020829685.1 Nostoc sp. CHAB 5715
GAAGCCCAGCGCCGGCAGAAAACGCCGGTACTGGTCGTTTTAGCAATTTGATTAACTCGCTGTTTAAACATTTCAAATTGCTTTTCTGTAACCTGTTTCCAATCGTCACGAGCAATTCGATCTAGTTTTTTGCATAGAAATAAGTCAAAGCGAGTATCGAGTACCCCATATTCCATCAAATTGTGTCTGTCAAATTTATTGCATCCTTGACAAACCGGAATGCGATCGCGGTTTGGATCGTAATCAGGAATCACTAACCTTACTAAATGTGCCTGAATTTGCCCCTTAGAGCTTTGGGACTCTTCTTCTACAAGGGTTTCAGCCTCTGGTTGTCGCCCTGGGTTTACAACTGTCGCCGTAGGTTTACAACTGTCGCCCTGGGTTTACAACTGTCGCCCTAGGTTTACAACTGTAGACGGTTTTCTAAACTGTCACATAGGCAGCCACGCGATCGCCGCATGGGTATTACAACCAGGGGCTATATCTGGGAAAAATACGGATACTAGTGACCTGCAAGTAGCAGTATGATTGCATGATAAATTGCTACGCAGTTTGTTTCTTGACTCCCTCCTGCGTCGGTCGATGTCCCCCCCCGCCCCAAGGGGAGCGCTCATCGCCGCAGGGCTACCCCAGCTTTTCCATTATGGCTACGGGTATCAAGGGTAAAATGCACGCGGCTTGAGGTTGCTTGCCTTCGGCACGCTACGCGAACGCATTTTATATTGGCTCCACTTCGTTCCGCATTTTTGCGCCCTTGACCCCCTCCGCTTAAAAAAGGGGGCTGGGGGTTTCCCGGTCATGTCCTTTCGCTGGGAGTTTCGGTTATGTCGGTTATTGCTCGTCGGTCGTTCGTCGGTTGTCCCGCTCCCTTGGCGGTTGAGGTTGTCGAGTTGGCCCGCTCATTCCCTGGCCTTGGGCTTGCGGTGGTGCGGCCGTCGTCTCGTGCGTTTTCTAGTTGGGTGTGTGTGTGTTCGTTCGCGTTTGAGTTGGCGGCGGTGCGTTTTGCTGCGGCGGCGGCGGGTCAGTTCTTCGGGCCTGGTTCCTTCTGTGTCGTTCGTTTTACTGGGCGGCGTTGGCGGGTGTCGGTTCCGTGTTTGTCTCCGGCTGTGGTTGTGCGAGTTTGCTTAGGCCGGCCTCGGTTGGCGCGTCGGTTTGGCGGCCGCTTGGTTCTTGCTCGTTAGTTTATTTGGGGGCTTCGGCCCTCTTTCTTTGGGGATTTAATCATTGACTCTCCATTGGATCAGAGCGCCCAATGCCGAGCGATCGCAGTTTTTCGCGTACCGACTCGACATCAACACCGCAGTAATAAAATCGCTTTTGCTTTAAGTCGCCGATGCAATACCCTGCCCTTCCGTCATTCGCCCGAAATAGCTCGATTGCCAGATCCTCACGCGAAATATCATATTTGCGGGTGGCAAATTCAAGGTCAGGCGGCTCACCTTCTGGATTGTAGAATGAATCCCCTATGATGTGCTGCCAGTGCCCTTGTTGATGATGAAAAATCCTTAAATAACCAGGAATACAAATGTCCATATGTTAATTTAGTGAAAAGAAGACTAGCAGCCCCTAGTGGGGCTAGGGACTGCGCTAGTTAGACGCTAGTTACGGGTTTTCGGACTCCGAGTCAGAATCCGATTTTTTGGATTCTTTCTCGATCTCTTTGATAACATCTTTTGCATAAAGTACGTCCTCCCGTTCACCCGTTTCCGGGTTTACACGGTAGAAAACGTCATCGACAACACGCTCGAATATCCGCTCGTCGTCACTTTGGACTAAAAACCCTGTTCCCTGCAACTGGATAATTAGATATTGCCCGTTTATCTTAGAGCGATCGCCCGTCCTTACCCCCTTAATGTTGGCTTTGATTAAGTGGGTACTGCCAGATTCATTAAAAATGTGCTGTACGCCAGAAGGGGAAGCGATTAACCTGTTGAATTGGGTTAAGATTCCGCCTGAGTTATTTACGCTGAAGGTCAATAGAGCGATCGCACCACTGGCAACTAAACTATGAGTGCAGCTGCGGTGAGGCATCCTGGTTTCAAAAAATCTGCTTATCCAAGGCAAAACCCGACCGGCGGGTGAGGTGGAGATGTCGATGTCTGGGAGTAAGCCAGCGATCGCACCTACTGCAATAACAGCAGGGTTAGCAGTTCCAGGCATAAACTGGTAGCTGTGCCGCTAATTAGTAGATGAGATATTCCTAGCACTAGCGTATCCTCCTATCTTCTGGTGGCAGATTATACAGGAGACGGGAAAGACCGAGGAACACAGCCGCCGCGATACCTCCAAAAATGTACAATGCTTGATCGCCAGTCCCTAACCCGATAAATCGCATAATTACGAAAGCTATACCCGCCAGGAGTATTAAAGGCGTGATGTCAAAATAGCGACGGTGGTCGCCGGACTCGACTTCTAGCCCCAAATATTCCTCATCCACTGCGCGGATTGCCAGCATTGGGTTGCCCCCGGCACGTTCTTGGAGTTTGGCGAGTTCTGAGGGTTTAAGTGCGATCGCTCTTTCCGCCGCAGCCTGTACCATAATTTCCCGAATTGCGTACTCTGGCAGGGGTTTGAGTTCAATTCGGGGAATGTTGATAAAGATGTCGGTACGTGGCGGGTCAGTTGCCAAGAGAAGCATAGGCGCGTCACTTCGTCGCAACTGCTTTAGCCACATTCTAAATTTTGCATCGCAGCAATGGGCATCGTCCAATATGAGAAAAGCTGTGTTTGACTCTAAGAAAGTGGCGATTTCTCGCTTCAACTTGTCGGGTGTTAATGATTTCCCTTCTAGGTCTTCTGTAGGGATATCAAATTGATGTGCTATTTCTAGCAACATTTGTTTAGGGGTGGCAGGTTCGATGAAGGCCACCATGTAACCTTCATCCTGCAAATTTTCTACAACTGCACCAGCTAGTACAGATTTACCACTTCCGTCTTCACCAGCTATGAGAATAGCCCCATTCGCTTTGAGTGAGGCTGTAGTTCGGTTGAGTTCAGCTTGTCGATAGATTCGGAATTCTCCCGGTATTATGTCTGGTTCAGTTGGTGCTGTCTCATCAAGAGAGGAAACTTTGGGGGTGAGCTTGGGAGCGTAGATGCGAAGCAGCTTGTCGCTAGACATCGCTAATACTCCACCTATACCCAATGTCAATAATGACAAGGGATTCAACCCATTAACAGCAATAATCGCCCCAGTTGCCAGCATTCCCAAAAACTTTAAGCTGCGCTGATAGAACCCATTGCGGCGCTGATCAATGAGTCTGCGTAAGCGAAAGGGTCAATGCTTGGCATTTCCCCCGATTCTTTGATTTTAGTTTTTAGCTCATCTGGTAATAGGTTTGGATTTTCGATAAAGTGACGAGCGAGTATATTCTCTGCGATTAGCGTACCAGCTGCTTTACCTTGTGCAGATTGTACGATAGCTGCGACATCATCAACTTGTTGGGATGACTGCGATCGCTTCTGCTTGGGTGCATAGTTAGATGTAGTGGATAGCTGCTGAGTTTCTGCCACTGCCAGAGTACTAGATGTTGATTGCTCTTCTTCGACCGGCCCGGATGGCTCCGGTACTGGGTAGCCTTCCATCCGTCCACCAGTAGCTTTGATGTGGTCGTGTAGTGCGTCCATGTGGGCAGTCTGTCCGGCATCCAGATAAGCTTTACCGCCCTCTTTCCAGGTTGTAATCCGAAGGTATCGTGTCCTGGCATAAAAGGAATCGCGCTGAATCCCATATTTTTTTTGTAATTCTAATATGGAAATTTTAGAAAAATTTTCTTCTTTTTGAGAATCTTCGCCGTCAGTTTGGATGTTATCGGGTTGATTGTCTGCCATAATCCGCTTATTGTATGCCAGTTTTTCACTCTATTATCTGGCGTACAGTCTGCCGGAGTGTACGGTAAGATTACGGGTTGTATTGTGAAGCTTCACCCGACAAAGTAATAAAATCAGTGCTGTGGTAATTACGGTTTACTAATCTAGCGCTCTTTCATCACTCTCAGAAAACAATAATCGAAGCGGGAAACTGAAACTATTACTCAATCAAGGTTTGAAGCTTTATTTTCTAATAGAAATTCAAAAATGTTGCTAAAACCTGAAAATCGAA
>NZ_JAIVFR010000704.1 GCF_020829685.1 Nostoc sp. CHAB 5715
AACAAATGAGTACCCCGAAATAACAAATGAGTACCCCGAAATAACAAATGAGTACCCCGAAATAACAAATGAGTACCCCGAAATAACAAATGAGTACCCCGAAATAACAAATGAGTACCCCGAAATATGGAGCATGGAGAAGAAACTACCAATGCCCTATGCCCTATGCCCTATGCCCCAAGCGACGGGGCGACTATCCCTCTACAGACACAAGGGGATGGACTTTCCCGTCGCTTTCGATAAAACTGTTGTGCTCATGGGGAGGTCTTTCTTACTTAGAGAGTTCCAACAACTAAATCATCCCGTAAGATAGATAGGCAAAAACCCTGCCCTATATCAAAAAATATGGGAAAATTTATTGGGAATCCCTTAAGACTCAGAACTAGCTACTTATCTGCTCACTCAGAACTCAGGACTCTTTATGTTAGCAGGCACAATTTTGCAGGATGGAAAATATACCCTAATTCAAGAAATAGGGCGGGGTGGCTTTGGCATTACGTTTAAAGCTACGCATCACTACTTGGGTCAGGAGGTGGTAATGAAAACCATCAATGAACGGCTGCGACAACATCCTGATTTTGCAAAATTTGAGCGCCAATTCCAAGATGAAGCCAGACGATTAGCTACGTGTATTCACTCAAATATAGTCCGAGTTAGTGATTTTTTTGTCGAAGCTGGACTACCTTATATGGTGATGGAATACATTCGTGGCGAAACCTTGGGAGACGCATTTGTATTACCAGGGATACCTTTAGCTGAAGCCACAGCAATTCATTACATCCGGCAAATTGGGGCAGCTTTACAGGTAGTACACAACAATGGTTTGTTACATCGAGATGTCAAACCAGATAATATTATCCAACGCCTTGGAACCCAGGAAGTAGTACTGATTGATTTTGGCATTGCCAGGGAATTTAATGGCAGTGTCAGGCAGACTCACACGGGTCTGGTTTCTGAGGGTTATTCTCCCATTGAGCAGTATTTGACACAAGCGCCGCGCACACCCGCCACGGATGTTTATGGTTTAGCAGCAACCTTGTATTCACTGTTGACAGCCCAGGTTCCTATGCCCGCATTATTGCGCGATCGCGAACAAATGCCTTCCCCCCGCGAGCTACAACCACACTTGAGCGCTGCTGTCAATCAGGCCGTAATGCGCGGTATGGCGGTAGAGTCTCGTTTTCGGCCAGCGACAGTTGTTGAGTGGTTACAACTGCTACCTGGAAATGGGGTGAATATGACACCGCAAGCCTTAACCACTTATGCAGTGCCAACTGTCAATTTATCTGCCCAGCAAGCAGTAACTTTAATTGGCAATGGAAAAACTTCCCAGAATCGCATTTATAAACCATCTGGGTTGGCGCAGCCCAACCCAGGCATCGCCAAAGAAAATGTACTGGCAAAAAAACAGGGGTCATCTCAAATATTCATAGGTATAGGTGTAGCCCTGGTTGCTGCTACAGCAGGTTTTGGCATCACTAGCATCTTACCCAAATCTCAGCCGCAGCCAATCGCAAAACCGCTTTTTGAACAGCCAACTCAAGAACCAGCCGCGAAAGTTCCTAACTTAGAGAGGGGTAAAGAGACTAACACCACCTCAAGAACTGAATCAGCACCTGTTTCTAATTCCAAGCAGCGTCGGCGTAATCGTCGTTCTTTCCCAGAAAAAACTCCTAGCAGCCCTACACAAGAATCACAACGCCGCAATTTTGAACAATCCGCACCTTCACCTAGCGTTTCCCCCATACCCTCGCTAGTCGAAAAACTACGGGCTATCCGTTCATCTCGTAGTGCTTCCCCTGCACCATTGCCACAAAATAACTCACCCGCTTCTAATCAAAATTCTGCTTCCCCTCAACCGGTGATTCCATCAAATTCTGTGGTTATACCAACAGCGCCACCGACAGAATCCAAACAGCCAGAATCCAAACAGTCAGATCCTTCTGCTGTAGTAGTACCAACACTGGAAAAGCAAAATTCACCGCCTGATAGTCAACCCCACAATGATCATAAATCTCAGGAAAAGCTACAAGATGACAATAATTAGTCAATTTGAAATTTTTTCTTCAATCTAAAATCCAAAATTCACAATCTAAAATTGAACGCCTTTTGCCAATACAAGAGCAGCTTTTTCTTTCTTGTTTCATTTTTAGCTAAACTCTTTATTACTTCGGCTACGCTCAGTACAAGTTTTGAATTTTGAATTTTGAATTGTTAATTACTCTTCTGACTTTTCACGTTATCTGGAAAACCTCTCTTCTGTACAACAACTTCCCCCTTTTTATTAATCTTCACCGGATTTTTGGGAAAAGCTTGATTATTCAAAGAACGCATAAGTTTCACAGTCCGAAAATACTGATCTATTTGAGGGATTCCCTGCCCATTCATCCGCACGGGGATAATTTTACTTGATACCAAATTTCCCGCCGAGTTAAGTTTAACTTCTAAAATCATTGAGTCACCCGTCTGAGCATTTGTAGATAAAGTTCGATATCCCAGAAAGTTTCCTAAAGAATAGGCGATGATTTTTCCCTTATAAATTTCCATTGCTCTTGGAACATGAGGCCCATGTCCTAGTACTAAATCTGCTCCCGCATCAATCATTTTTCGAGCAAACTTGATTGAATTACCTCGGTTTTCTCCATAAAAAAACTCTGTCTGATTCTTAACATGTAATGCCCCCGTTCCTTCGGCTCCAGCGTGCATCGATACTATTACAATTTTGGCCTTATTTTTAGCTTCGGCTACGAGTGCTTGGGCTGCTCCTAAATTATGGATGGAATTATACATTTCATAAGGAGAAAACCCGACCATTGCCACAGGGATATTGTTAGCTTGCAGATAAAGAATTTGATTTTTATGACCTAATGTTGCAATACCCACAGCCTCAAGATTTTTCTTTGTATCTTTGAACCCTACCGGGCCGAAATCCATTGCATGGTTATTCGCCATATTAAACACATTAAAACCAGCCTCAGCAAATAGCCGAGCATATCCAGGTGGGGAGCGAAAAGCAAAGACTTGTCCTCGACTAATATCTTTAGTAGTGTAGGGATAATTAGTTAAGCTACTTTCAAAGTTACCAAACAAGATATCAGATCCTTGCAAGTGAGTTCTCACTGACTTTGGTAATAATTGATCTCGAAACCGGGGTAATCTATAGTTAGGAAAATTAGTGCCGGGAATAATATCTCCAACGGCTTTGATAGTAATAGTCTCTGGAAAGGTTTGTCCTTCTGCTGTTGATGGCGTAACAGGAATAGCTAATGGTAATGATACAGGTTCAGTGGGTGTAGTAGCAGCATTTAATCGCTGTGATTGTCCAAGCCGGATAACGACTCCTATACTAATACCTAGATATAAACAAACACTGATAAAAATAAATGAGGGCACTTTCCTCATGCTGCGATTTGCCATCGTTCACTCCTCACACAATGGCATTAGTGTATCCCAAAAATCTGTGTCGTAAGCGTATATTTTAATGTAGTTTGGGCAATATCTGACTAAGTAAATACGAAAATATAATCCCGTTAAACGGAGAGGGGGGGATTCGAACCCCCGTTGGGTTTCCCCAAAACGCATTTCGAGTGCGTCACCATGAACCGCTCGGACACCTCTCCAGCTATATCATTCACACATTTGAGTATTCAAATGCCGTCAATTAAGGGAAATTTTATCATATTCCCTATATTACTATAACATTATCGCTTTATCTGCGTAAGGGGATGCTTCGGGAACGCCAATGGCTAATTAAGGTATGTAGGCATCGAAAAAGACATCACAAAATTTATTCTTGAAAGTAACCATGCAAATATATTTTACAGCCTGAAATGCAAGCATAATAAGGGTCGCAGTTATCGCAGGACAGTTACGCTTCAGAAAAATTGATATAGGCGACAAAGTGCGATCGCGTCTCTCACCACACAACCCCTTCCCCTAATTCAAATCACAAAATTAAACCCATCTATAGGAATCGTATTTGATTTTTGAAATTATTTACGTAGGCGGGGAGTGGGGAGTAGGGAGTAGGGAATAAGGAATTAGGCTTTTCGAGTTGTACCGAGCTTTTTCAGAAATCAAATATTAGTCCT
>NZ_JAIVFR010000705.1 GCF_020829685.1 Nostoc sp. CHAB 5715
AAATAATACTGAAATTACTTTCTACTTTAATGACCGAAGACAAAAAGGATACAAGCCCCTAAATTCATTTATGGAAAATATAAAAACAATTGTGCCACGATGCTTCAGCTTTAACGCCAAAAAGTCCTTGCTTCAGAGCCAATACATTTATTTATGGGGATTTTATGCCGTGAATTTTGAATTTTGAATTTTGAATTCGGAGCGAAGCGACGTGACTGTACGGAACTGGTTGGTGAGTGTAGCCTATAGCTAAATCAGAGAAGAATTTCACCAGATGCTTCGCTCCGCTCAAGATGACAATTTAAACATTTATCGTAAGTTCAAGGGTTTAAGACCCCTACATCTATATGTAGCACCAGTTTCAGTCGGGGTTTAAATCCCCGTCTGAAATGTCTAAAATGTTTGAATTTTGAATACTTCGGCTACGCTCAGTACAAGTTTTGAATTTTGAATTGTTAAGACTGTACGGAACTGGTTGGTGAGTGTAGCCTATAGCTAAATCAGATCCGACGCGTTGGCGCAGCCCGCCTTCTCTACGAGAGGCTTTGCGTAGCTTGCTTCCACGAAGTGGTACGGCATCGCATACGTGCGAAAATATTTTCTCTATGCCGTAGAATTTTTACTGTAAAAAACAAATATTTATTTCAAGTATGAATGAATCACAAACTTGGTATATTGTCAAGCTTTCTGTTGGTAATTGCGAAATTGTCCCTAGCGACAAAGTTGGAGACGATAATGTAAAGATTATAGAACAGTGGGGGCCTTTTAGTTCGCAAGAAGAAGCGATCGCTCGGCGTGTCGGACTTATTAGGGCTGGAAAGTGCCAACCAGTTTAAGTTAGGAGTTAGGAGTTAGGAGTTAGGAGTTCACAATTATGGTTTTTATTCCTAACTCTTCACTATTCACTCCTAACTTTATTCCTAACTCCTCACTATTCACTTCTAACTTTATTCCCAACTCCTCACTATTCACTCCTAACTTTATTCCCAACTCTTCATTTTTCTGCTGTGGTTGCGCCCTTAGCAGCAATTTTTTTACCTATCACGTCCACTGCTTTAGCGAATTGAGGATCTGCTAAAGTAGCGAGTTTGTCACGTTCATGAAGCCACAATTCCTCCATCTGGGTTTTGGTCAAATCTACCTTCACATCTGGACTAATACCTTTATGATTAATATCTGTACCGTTGGGGGTATAGTAATGAGCAATTGTTACCGCCAATCCTGAGCCATCTTCCAAGGGACGCACCGATTGCACTAGTCCCTTACCAAAGGTTTGAGTACCAACCAAAGTAGCACGCTTGTTGTCCTGCAAAGCCCCTGAGAGGATTTCACTTGCACTGGCTGAACCTTTATCCACCAGCACCACCAAAGGTTTATTCGTCAAGGCGCGTCCGTTTGCTTCTTCTTTTTCAGCCTCTCCTTGGCGTTCAACGGTGGAGACAATCTTACCTTTATCTATCCACATCCGGGCAATGTCTACACTGGAGAAGAGTAAGCCACCCGGATTACCACGCAGATCAAGGATATATCCAGCTACTCGTTTGCTTTCTAAATCCTTGATAGCAGTTTGCATTTCTTTACCAGCATTGGCGCTGAACTGGTTCAGGCGAATGTAGCCAAGATTACCTGCTGGAGTTTTCTTTTGCGAATATTTAACTGGATGAATTTCAATCCGCGCCCGTTTGATGTTAAACTCTTTTGTCTGACCATCGCGCCCAATCGTTAAGCGGACTTGCGATCCTGCTTCACCTCGAATCATGGATACTGCCTGAGTAGTATCCATCCCCTTGGTGCTTTTGCCGTCGATTTTAAGGATGATATCTTTTGCTAAAACACCAGCTTTAAAAGCTGGTGTATCTTCGATTGGCGCAATTACAACCAATTGCTTAGTTTTTTCATCCTGGCTGATCGTGATCCCAATGCCTGTCAGTTCTCCAGAGGTATCCACTTGCATATTCTTGAATTCCGCTGGATCCATAAACCGGGTATAAGGGTCTTCTAGCTTTTTGAGCATTTCCCGAATGGATTTATACGCTTCCTGCGGATTACTGTAAGACTTGCTCAAGTATTCCTTACGAACAGCCTGCCAATCTACCTGATTAAAAGTACCGTCTACATACTGGCGTTGAACAATTTGCCAAACTTCATCTACCAATTCTTTGGGACTTGCTTTAAATAAAGCCTGACCTCGAGAATGAATGCCAAGGCTAGCAACAGCGATCGTAGAGAGTGTCACTGCCGTAGCACCCAAAACAAGAATACTTTTTGTAGTCACCATAATGACAGCTGCGTCAGAGGGAAAATATATAGTCAGTATGCTCAATCTAACACAGCCTACCACTGTAGAGACCGAGTATGTATCCTTAATTTAAACAAAATACTTGACAATCCGGCGAACTTGATGGTTTATACAAGATTTTTGGAAGTGGGGCATGGGGCATTGGGCATTGGGCATTGGGCATTGGGCATTGGGCATGGGGCATGGGGCATGGGGCATGGGGCATTGGGCATTGGGCATGGGGACAAGGGGAAAGACTTGTTGCAAGTTATCACCAGTTATCACCTCTTGTCACCTTATCCCCTTGTCTCCCCCTGCTTCCCCTGCTCCCCTTACGGTTCTACCCAGCGTTCATCTCCCTTAATCAGATTAATTAATTCCTCTACACCTTTATCTTCTGGGACTTTTTTAATTTCCTCTCTACCACGATACAAAGAAATGTAACCAGGTGTTTTGCCAACATAACCATAGTCGGCATCCGCCATTTCTCCGGGGCCATTGACAATACAACCCATAACCGCTATGTCAAGACCAGTTAAGTGTTTAGTGGCTTCCCGAACTTTGTGCAGCACTTCCTCTAGGTTAAACAAAGTGCGTCCACAGGAAGGACAAGCGACGTACTCCACCATCGTTTTTCGCAATCCCAAAGCTTGGAGAATGCTATAACAGACGGGAATTTCTTTTTCTGGTGCTTCTGTAAGTGAGACGCGAATTGTATCGCCAATGCCATCAGCAAGTAAGGTAGCAATACCAGCCGTGGATTTAATTCGCCCGTATTCGCCATCACCGGCTTCCGTAACGCCTAAATGTAGCGGATAATCCATACCCAGTTCATCCATGCGCTTGGCGATAAGGCGATAGGCAGCTAGCATCACTGGTACTCGTGAGGCTTTCATCGAAATTACCAAGTTGCGGAAATCTAGAGATTCACAGATGCGAATGAATTCTATGGCAGATTCCACCATGCCTTCTGGGGTGTCACCGTAGGTAAATAGCATCCTTTCAGCGAGGGAACCGTGATTTACCCCAATTCGCATTGATTTACCTTGATCTCGCAAAGAAACTACTAGAGGTTCTAAGGTTTCGCGGATTTTATCGCCAATTTCGTCAAATTCGGTTTTAGTATACTCGGTTCGATTGAGGTTTGGCTTTTCAAACACATACAACCCCGGATTAATCCGTACTTTTTCTATGTGCTTGGAGACTTCCAAAGCGATTTTCAGCCCGTTGTGATGGACATCAGCCACAATGGGCACGTCTTGGTAAGTTTTTATTAATTTTTGTTTAATTTCTGCTAAAGCTTTAGCATGAGCCATACTCGGCACTGTGACGCGGACAATTTCGCAGCCTATTTCGTGCAGACGACGAATACCAGCCACGGAACCATCAATATCAAGGGTGTCTTCGTTAATCATTGACTGCACTACAACAGGGTAGCCACCGCCAATGGTGACATTTCCCACCTTTACGGGACGGGTTTTACGCCGCTTGATAGTTGTATCAAAGGTAGGTTGACTGGATGTAGTCTTTGAAGTATCTACTATGGGCAGAGTTTGCATAACCTGATTAGGTAAATTTGCTGTCGTTAAAATATCAGATTTGATAAATCTCTGTTTTCCAGATTGCCACAGGTGGTGGCCCTTTTGGTGATTATATAGAAAAAAAAATGGAGAATAAAACAGGCAAAGAATTAAAGATATGCTGCTTAAAAACTCTTCTAAGTGAGTAGCGATCGCTCTTTCACTGAGTTATAAATACTACTAATATCAGGGTAATTCTATGACCATAGTAGATACTTCAAAGACT
>NZ_JAIVFR010000706.1 GCF_020829685.1 Nostoc sp. CHAB 5715
CAACAATGGCATTGTCAGTCGCAACAATGGCATTGTCAGCCGCAACAATGGCATTGTCAGTTGATACAATCGCATTGTCAGTTGATGCAATGGCATTGTCACTAAAAATTGCAGAGTTTCTTTTGAAAGTATATGTTTTTGGTTAAGCTTCTCCCAAAGCAGCTTGAAAAACTTGTTCAGCAGTTAAATCTAACTCTGGAAAAGTAAGTGATTCAATCCGGTCATTTCCTCGAAACTGAGTAATTTGATACTCTCCTTCAAATAGAGTGTAAACTGATACCGTTGGCTGTTTAGGATTCCCAATAAACCGCTTTCCACCTAGAGCAGCATAGTCAACAATCCAATATTCAGAAATCCCCATTTCTTCGTACTCACCAAATTTGAGAAAATAGTCATCACGCCAGTTGGTACTGACCACTTCCACTATTAATGGAATTGATTCTGCCTGAGAAACAGTAGATGACTTTTTCCAAAGTGGTTCATTCGCTAAATTAGTCAGGTTCAATACTAAGACATCAGGAATATAACCGGATTTTTTATCTACTGCTTTAACTAACGCTTGGCTAGGGATTGAATAAGCTAGATTGAATCTGCGAATTTCAAAGTTAAGTTCTTTAATCAAAAATGCCCTGACCAACTCATGGTCGCCTGTTGGTTGCATTTCAACTATGACTCCTTTATGTAATTCATATCTGCCATTTTCTGGTTTCCACTCTATAAACTCTTCAAAGGTTATCGGCTCAACTAAAGGTTGAAACATGATATTGTTTCCTTAATGCCTGTAAGGGTTGTCATTAGTCATTTGTCATTAGTCATTTGTATTTCAAAGGACAATATTAACGATTGCAATGTACAATCTAGACACGCATCAGCTTAACATCTTGCGTCAGTTCATTGAGGCGTAGGTAAATATCGTCAAATCTAAAATTGTCTGTCGTCTTTTCTCCTTGCTGACCTCATCCTCATCTACAATTTTAGCGGTATCGCGTTTGTCATCTCGTCATCTCTCGAAGGAGGCGTAGCTAAAAACAGTTTTAGCCGACTTTGCACGATAATTTCAGTTAGGTAAAGCCAATACAATTGCATTTAGGACTTACGCACGCTCTACGAATTCTTGGCGTTCTTGGCGTCTTGGCGGTTCGATAAATTAAGCCTTTCGGCGATTTTTGCGTAAGTCCTGGCATTGTCAGTCGAAACAATGGCATTGTCAGCCGATACAATCGAATTGTTAGTCGAAACAATGGCATTGTCAGCCGATACAATCGAATTGTTAGTCAAAACAATGGCATTGTCAGTTGATGCGATCAAATTGTTAGTCGAAACAATGGCATTGTCAGTTGATGCGATCGAATTGTTAGTCAAAACAATGGCATTGTCAGTCGATGCGATCGCACCCAACAGTGTTATGGCATTGGCGAGGTGGTGATAAATTGGAGTGGTTATTTGGGCGTGGCAGTGACGAGGTGGCGTGGTCAATGGCGAGGTAGGTGGCTAAGAAGAAATGTGCAGATGGTAAGGCTTCTAAAAAACTTTTTGGTTTACTGATGCATTACCTGGTATTTTCCCTTAATCTACAGCAACGGACAAGGAGGTTAGGACATTAACTGATGATAAAACCTATATACAAACAGACTTTCAACCCAGTCCCCAGTCCCCAGTCCCCTGCTATACATGTGTAGAAGCTCAGTACTAATCTAAATTTAGAGGATTTTGATTATGGCTAGATTTACGGTTCCATCCAATTTCACCGGCACTGCTGGTTCGGACACAATAGTAGGGGAAGATTTAAATAAATTTCCAGCAATTGGGATTGATATTTTAACTGGAGGTTTCATTTATACAGGCTCAGGAAAGGACACCTTTAAAGGCAACGGCACTGGCGGTAAAGGCGGTGATGGTGCTATCGGTAAGAACGTCAGTGGCAGCAAAGGCGGTGCTGGAATCGGCATCAGCAATAATGGCAATCTGAATGCTGGGTCGGGCGACGACGCTATTATCGGCAAGGGTATTGGGGGTCATGGAGGCAACGGCGGGAATCCGCCTCCTTCTGATCCGCCTCCTTTTCCTTATGATGATTTTGGCGGCGGTGGCGGCGGTGGCGGTGCAGGGACAGGCATCAGTAACATTGGCATCCTTAATACTGGGTTGGGCAATGACACTATCATCGGCAATGGCACTGGCAGCAAGGGCGGCGGTGGCGGCGGTGACGGCGGTGGCGGCGGCGTTGGCGGTGTAGGGAATGGCATCGCTAACAGTGGCAGGCTGAATACAGGGGGCGGAAATGATGCTATCACTGGCACTGGCATTGGCGGCATGGGTGGCAGCGGACTCGGTGGCGGCTATGGCGGTGCAGGGACTGGCATTGCTAACAGTGGCAAACTGAATGCAGGGGACGGGAATGACACGATCACTGGTACTGGTCAGGGCGGCACTGGTGGTTTCGGCCGCCTCGGCGGCGACGGCGGATTTGGGATAGGTATCAGCAACACTGGGCAACTGGATACTGGAGACGGAAATGACAAGATCACTGGTACTGGTATCGGCGGCGTGGGTGGCGACGGGCTAGGACCCAGCTCTGACGGTGCAGCGACTGGCATCAGCAATAATGGCAATCTGAATACAGGGGACGGAAATGACACAATAACTGGGACTGGTGATAGCAGGGGCAACGGCGGTACTGCAACTGGCATCACTAACAGTAAGAAACTGGATACCGGAGACGGAGAAGACACGATCATAGGCACTGGCACAGGTATTGGCGGCTACGACAGTAATGGAACTGGCATCCAGAACATGAAAGGTGCCACCATCACCACAGGGCAGGGCAACGACACAATTACTGGTTCTGGCAACGGTTCATCCCAGAACCCCATTGCCTATGGCATCTCCAACGACGGAGTAATTGATACTGGAAATGGTTGTGACATTCTTACCGGAAAGGCTACAGCAACAACGCCTCTTGATGTTCCCTCCCAGTTCATCGACTTCATCGCCTATGGCATCTTCAACGACAGAGTAATTGATACTGGAAATGGTTGTGACATTCTTACCGGACAGGCTACAGCAACAATTGATGGTAATGCCTATGGCATTTATGGAAAAGGAACTATCAAGACTGGCGATGGCAATGACAAAATTACAGCCACCACTACCATCAATGAAGTTCAACAAAAAGTTACTATTGGTGGCGGTATCAACATTGATCTAGGTACTGGAAATGACTACTTCAAAGGGTTTGGTACTGGGACTGTGGATGGTGGAAAAGGTTTTGACACCTTAGACCTCAGTGCTTTCAATCGCTCTGAACTCACTTTTTCTGGTGTAATTTCAGGCAATGTCCTAAACCCAGCTAACATCAGCTTCAATAACAATAAAAATGTTATTACACTGTCCACAACAGGTTTTGAGAATTTTATCTTTGCAGATGGCTCTTTGTCCTACAGCACTTTGGTCTAAAACTAAGAATTACAAAGAAAGGCAGAGAGCAGATCGCTTTTAGCGTCTCCCCTTGGGAGAAGGCAGCGATGCCGAAGGTTCATGCTTGCCTACACACTCCCAATTTTTCCTCTCTACGAGACGCGCTACTCGCGTTCGCTTGAAGTTCTAGAGGAGCGTAGTTTACCGCCGCAGGCATCGCTCCTGAAACCATGTGGCCAGCCTTATCCCGGATTTCTCACAAGCTTCAAGCTTTGTGAGAAATCCGGGTAATGTGGGTTTACGGTGGTTGAAGTCACCCCCAATACGGTTCGGTTAACGTGTTTATTCGTCGGAGATCCCCCCAACCCCCCGATAAATTGGGGGGCTTTTTTTTCTAATTACCCCCTTTTTAAGGGGGTCGCCACAGGCGGGGGGATCTTATCCGAACCATATTGAAGTCACCCCTGGATAATTCTCAGTTGCGATCGCGTTAGTTTTACGCAAAACTTGCTAATTTCTTTACAGAAATTTATACAATACGGCTTATGTGAGTTGGAGTCTGGAAAGGCGTAAATACGTTAACATGGCTAAACATCTTGGCTAAACCATAGCCTGAAACCCTTGCTATAGCTTGGGCGTTTTTAATTCACATAAGGCGTATA
>NZ_JAIVFR010000707.1 GCF_020829685.1 Nostoc sp. CHAB 5715
ATCTACCACCGTCACTACTGCATCTAGAGACAGATGGCTTTTCATATCTTCATCAACGAAAAACGTCTGAATAACTTTTATCATAACCAGAAGGGAAGTCCTCTGTTAAAATGAGAATCATTATCTAAATATCATATCGTCTTTCACAGGTACTTCCTTCTGCCCATTGGATGTTAGATTTTTTAATTTGTCACAAAAGAGCGATCGCTTATCCTAAAAGGATGGTTGCACTGTGCCAAAATTATTGATAATGATTTTTTTGGGACAATCCGGTAAGCAAAGCCATACCGTCAGGCTTATCGCCTACCTATACTTGCAACTCAAAAATAGCTGAAGCTATTGTCAATGAACACTTGGTAAAAGGTAATAAAGTTATTGAATATTGCTATCCACCAGATTCCGTATAAATTAGGACTTACGCAGATAAAAATTTGTGAATCTGACATAAACAAAACGGTTAGGTAGAAAAAGAGGCATGGACATTGTTGAAACGGAACAATGGAAGGGATATACCTTCACCCCAGAAAATAGGTTGACGGGAGATGGAAACGTAAAACTTAACTATCAGCAGAATTGGAAACTCTAGCTTTGCTCAACATCAACAGCAGCAAGAAGCGAAGGAAAGTTGTGAGCATTCGGTGAATGCATTGCCTGAATTCCCAAATTAGCGCGATTGATTAAATCTGCACTCGTAGGAATAACATGACCAACTCTATCTAAAACTGATTGATTAAAATTGAATCCATTCAAGTTAAACGCCATCGTACTTACACCTAGCGCTGTAAACCAAATTCCAATAGTTGGTAGCAGCACCAACCAAAGGTGGATAGCACGCTTAGTACGCACGGCCAAACTACGAAAGGTTAAGCGTCCGAAGAAAGCAGCATGACTGGCAAGTAAGTTGTAAGTTTCTGCCTCCTGACCAAACTTGTACCCAGCATTAGCAGATTCTATGTCGCTTGTCTCTCGTACCAAACTTGATGTTACTAAAGAACCATGCAATGCACTCAGCAAAGAACCACCAAAAACACCAGCAACACCCAACATATGAAAAGGATGCATCAAGATATTATGGTCAGCTTGGAAAGTCAGCATAAAGTGGAAGGTGCCAGTAATTCCTAAAGGCATTCCCTCAGAAAAACTACCTTGTCCAATGGGATAGATGAGAAAAATGGCAGTTGCAGCCGCAGCAGGAGCAGAAAAAGCAACAGGAACCCAAGGACGCATTCCTAGACGATAACTTAATTCCCACATCCGCCCTAGATAGCACCAAACACCGATAAGAAAATGAAACACGATTAACTGGTAAGGACCCCCGTTGTAGAGCCATTCATCAATATTCCCAGCTGCCCAAAGCGGGTAGAAATGCAGCCCAACCGCAGCAGAGGTAGGTATCACAGTAGCTGTGATGATATTGTTACCACCTAAGATTGAGCCTGCAATTGGTTCCCGAATCCCATCCATATCTACAGGAGGTGCGACAGCAAAGGCCAGGATGAAACAAATAGCAGCTGCCAAGAGGGTAGGAATCATCAGCACCCCAAACCAACCGATATAAATCCGGTTATCCACGCTGGTAATCCAGTCACAAAAGTTCTCCCAGCGCTTGAGTATCGCTAGTTCACGAGACTGTTGAATGATTTCGTTCATCTGCAAGACTCCTATTATTAAATTTTTTCACCAGCTTATTCTCATATTTATCTCATTTTATTCTCATATTTGTCTCATAATTTATATAAATTCATATTTTATCAGCACAGTTTTACCTGTAAACCCTGAAAAATCAAGCTTTTTAGATGCATAACTCAGGTGTAATGTATGGATAATTTTTCTCATTTTTGTTTCATTTTTACCTGCCCTATGGTAGGGTCATTTAAAAATGAGAAAATTATGAAAATAAGTAAATGAAAATAACTTTCAACAGTTTCCCAACACGACTATCGGCTGTTGCATCTGGGCTATTATTAGGTTTTTGGCTGAGTGGATGCAGTTCCACGCCTCCTGATGACCAGTCCCAGGTAAGCGCTACGCCCCAGGCTACCAATGCTGTGAATCCGGCGAAGAAAGACAAAAAGGTGATTTTGACTACTTTCACTGTCATTGCAGACATTGCACAAAACGTAGCAGGTGACAAGGCGATTGTGGAATCAATTGTGAAGCCAGGTGCGGAAATTCACGGTTATGAACCGACACCTAGCGATTTAGTTAGGGCGAAATCAGCTGACCTCATCTTGGATAATGGTCTGAATTTGGAACGCTGGGCAGAGAAATTTTACAATAGCGTTCCCAAAGTTCCCCATATTACTTTGACTGATGGAATTGAACCTGTGGAAATTGCGGAGGATGCTTATAAAGGTAAACCTAATCCCCATGCGTGGATGTCACCGCAAAATGCTTTGATTTATGTAGAAAATATTCGCAAAGCACTCGTAAATTTAGACCCAGTGAACGCAGAAACTTACAATGCTAATGCTCAAGCATACAGTCAGAAGATTAAGGCAATTGACCAAAATGTGCGAAAAGAGGTGTCAGTTGTTCCTCAAAATCAACGCTATATGGTCAGTTGTGAGGGGGCGTTTTCCTACATCAGCCGTGACTACGGTTTGAAAGAAGTTTATCTCTGGGCGGTAAATTCAGAACAACAAGCTACTCCTAAGCAAGTGGAAAAGGTGATTAATACTGTTAAGGCAAATAAAATATCCCTCTTCTGTCACTTCCCGGGAGGGCGATCGCTATAAGCCTTATGAGACAATCAATACAAGCTATACTATTAGAAGAAAATAGGTCTTGTATTTGTTATTAGAAAAGAATCGCGCGATCGCTTGCTATACAAAAGCTCTAGGTTTTAGAAAAGGCAAATGTTTTCGGAGAGTGACAGAAGAGGGATACCTGCTGTTTTCTGTGAAAGTACGGTAAGTGATGAAGCGCAAAAAGAAGTTGCTAATGCTACAGGCGCAAAGTTTGGCGGGGTGTTCTATGTAGATTCACTCTCTCCATCAGATGGGCCAGCATCGACTTATCTCAAGTTACTTGAATATAACGTGAACACACTGATTAAGGGGTTACAGGGGAATTAGGGAGATGAGGGAGAAATGACAAATGACCAATGACAACTGACAAAGGACAAATGATTATGCACTCAATCAGTATTGATGTTGAAAATGTCACGGTTTCTTACCACGGCAAGGTGGCTTTGCATGGTGCTTCTGTGCAACTTAAAGCTAGTTCAATTTGTGGGTTAGTGGGGATGAATGGTAGCGGAAAATCAACGCTATTTAAAGCAATTATGGGGTTTGTGAAGCCGATAACGGGCAGGGTGTTAATTAATGGTTTGCCTATCAGAATGGTACAAAAAAATAACCTGGTGGCTTATGTACCACAGTCGGAAGAGGTGGACTGGAATTTCCCGGTGAGTGTCCATGATGTGGTGATGATGGGGCGCTATGGGTATATGAATATATTGAGGATTCCTTCGGTTCAAGATAAACGAGTGGTGAGGGAAAGTTTGGAGAGAGTAGAGATGTGGTCAATGCGCGATCGCCAAATTGGAGAACTCTCTGGTGGACAAAAAAAACGTGCCTTCTTTGCGCGGGCTTTGGCACAACAGGGAACAGTCCTGCTGTTAGATGAACCCTTCACCGGGGTAGATATTAAAACCGAAAAAACTATGATTGACTTATTACTTAAATTGCGACAACAAGGTCATACAATTTTGATTTCTACCCATGATTTGGCATCAATCACCAGTTTTTGTAACCAAGTCATTTTGATCAATCGTACTATCTTAGCTTACGGTAATACTTCTGAAGTTTTTACAGAAGAAAATTTGTCTCGTACCTTTGGCGGTTCGCTGGGTGATTTGACGCTGAGTAAAAGTCGTTTAACTAGTAAAAATGAGGAGGAAATGTAATGGAATTACTACAGTGGTTTACCGTTCCCTTGCAAAATGAATTTATGGTCAAGGCAATTCTCGTTAGTGCCTTAGTTGGTGTGGTTTGTTCAGTGTTATCTTGTTATATGACCCTGAAAGGTTGGGCATTGATGGGGGAT
>NZ_JAIVFR010000708.1 GCF_020829685.1 Nostoc sp. CHAB 5715
TAGGACTACGATTTGATTTATGAAAAAATTCCGTACAACTCGAAAACCCTACAGCCCTATTCCCTACTCCCTACTCCCCACTCCCGGACTACGCAAATAATTTCAAAAATCAAATATGATTCCTATAAATCAGCGCACAGTAGCATCTGAGTTAAACCTCTATTTTGCTGAAACTATGCAGTGGTAGAACTTTCAGCATCAAAAAGCCAAAATATGATCCCTCCTGTACTAGACTTTGGTTTAGTTTCTATATTAAACTACACTAAGCCGATAGAAATAGTGGGTTTTTATGGAAAGCGTCCAAAACGTCAGTCAAGAGTTGAATGTAGCAGGAGACACAACTCTAAAGGGCTTACAACAGTTTACTTCAAAAGAGTTCAAAAAAGACATTTTCAAAAAACTCAGAGGTGGATTCTTTTTAGTACTAGGATATTTATTGTCACCACTATGTTGGTGGAATGACTTACTATTTAATTTGCCAATAGCTTATGGTTTTGGGTATGGATGTAGTTTACTTTCCCCAAAATTACTTTTCCCTTGTTCAATTATAGGGTACTGGCTCTCTAATATTGTGGGAATTCTCTTGATGCAATTCGGTTCTAAAGACATTTTTCAAAAAGAACCTCAAGAGCATAACCTTAAAAAAGAATTAATCACGGGTTTAATTTCTTCAACAGCTTATACCCTGTTGATTATGCTATTGATCCAGTTGAAGATTCTCGATTCTCCTATTTTATTTTCCAACGGTTAATTTAGTTGATTACGTTTTTACAAATGAATCGATTGTAGGGATGCACATCTGTGCATCCCTACGTATAAGCAGATATTTTCTGAAAAAGAATCTCAATTTTCATCAAATTTTAAAAACTCGCTTAAATTCAACAACTTTGGAGCCTCCTTACTGACAATTAATGGCAACTTACCATTCCATTTTTCTATTGCTTGCCTTTGCAAAATTTCTGGAGTTAAACCATCACGTAATAATCTGTGCGCCTCAGCCTCTCCTTTTGCTAAATTAACTTTTGCCTCAGCCTCTTTTGTTGCTTTTAAGGCGATAAACTCTGCTCGTTTTGCTTCTTGTTCAGCAATCTGCTTCGCCTCCACCGCTTCACCAAATCTTTCGGAAAAATGGACATGAACTAGAGAAATATCATCAACTGCAACGTGATAGCTACCAAGTCGTGTAGACAATGCATCATCTACTCCACCTTTGACTTCTCCTCGTTTAGTAATAATTTCTTCAGCAGTATACTTTGCCATTACTGCTTTTAGCACTTCTTCAACTGCTGGGTTAATAATCCGAATAACTACATCTTGTTCATCTCCAATTTCCTGAAAAATGGCATTTGCTTCCTGGGGAATAATATGCCAATTAAGAGCTACATCAGTAAATACATTTTGTAAATCTTTAGAAGAAGCCTCAGCCGAAATTTCCTGCTTTTGGACTCGAATACTCAAATTTTTCACAGTATTAACTACAGGAATAATTAAGTGCAGTCCTTCTCCTAATATCTGGTTTTGCACTTCGCCAAATTTCATCAATACACCACGTTCACCTGCATTTACAATTACACAAGGCGTCAGAAAGAGAGTTATCAGGAACAAAAGAGCAGTCAGTTTACCGGCACTGTTAAAAGTTGTATTTTTTTTCATCTGTGTGAAACATGTATGCGTCTTGCATAGAGACACATATTTAGGAGTTGTAAGCTTCTTCCCGTCATGCTCTTATAACTTTGCCTCTAATTGATACTCCCCACGGCTATAAGCCGGGGGATTCTTGAAGAGTCCATAAACGAACTTTCAATGGTGCTATCAAAGACACCCTACTGATTCCACTAAGTTCTAGACCTAGCTTTATCGCTACAGCAACAGTATGTGCCCGTTTCGGTCTAGAGTGTGTAATATACATGGGTATCCTTGACATGGAGCGGCAGGCTCTCAACGTTTTCCGGATGAAACTGCTGGGGGCTGAGGTCCGTCCCGTGGAAGCTGGAACAGGAACGCTCAAAGATGCCGTTTCTGAAGCAATTCGAGACTGGGTGACCAATGTGGAAAACACCCACTACATTACTGGTTCTATTACTGGTCCCCATCCTTACCCAATGATGGTGCGTGATTTTCAAGCAGTAATTGGTAAAGAAACTCGCACTCAATGTCAGGAGAAATGGGGAGGACTACCAGATGTTGTCTTAGCTTGTGTGGGAGCTGGTTCCAATGCTATGGGAATCTTCCACGAGTTTGTTAGTGAACCAACTGTACGGTTAATTGGAGTTGAAGCAGCAGGTGAAGGTCTTGACTCCGAAAAGCATGCTGCTACCCTAACACGGGGGCGAGTCGGTGTTTTGCATGGTGCCATGAGTTACCTGCTACAAAATGAGGATGGTCAGGTGGTCGAGGCGCATTCGATTAGCGCTGGACTAGACTATCCTGGTGTTGGTCCTGAGCATAGTTATTTAAAAGAGCTTGGGCGCGCCGAATACTTTAGTGTGACCGATCAGCAGGCTTTAGCGGCATTTAAGAAGCTTTCTCAATTAGAGGGTATTATTCCTGCCCTGGAAACTGCCCACGCGATCGCTTACTTAGAAATTCTTTGCCCACAACTGACTGGTAATCCTCGCATTGCGATCAACTGTTCAGGGCGTGGTGATAAGGACGTGCAAACAGTTGCCAAATTTTTAAACCTGGCTTCAATCTAGCTTTATCCCTCTTTTGTCATTTTCAGGTGAAACCTTAAATCCTCGTCGGCTGTGTTATAGAAAAATCATCAATTTACCGAGAGTGACAAAAGAGGGTTATTTTGGTTGAACGCTATTTCTATAGTTTTGTTACAAAAACTTTTTAGTCGAGGCTCTATATTATGTCATCATTTCGAGAAAACAAAAACATTATTTACATTCAACTTACTTTAGCAATGGTCATGGTTGGCGCAAACATTGCCGTAGGCAAAGCTATTGTAGAAACACTACCAGTCTTCTTATTTTCTGCACTTCGGTTCCTGATTGCGCTGAGTGCTTTACTCCTAATACAGCTCTATCAGGGCGAATTAAGATTTAATTTTTCGTTAAAAGATTACCGTAATCTTTTTATGCAAGCTTTGATTGGTATGTTTTTGTTCAGCACTTTTATGCTATACGGTGTACGGCTAACCACTGCAACATCAGCGGGCATCATTACCAGTACTGTCCCAGCTTGCATTGGTGTACTTTCTGTTGTTCTCCTAGGTGAACGACTGTCTGTCAGGGGGATGTTAGCTATTGGTTTAGCCGTCCTTGGGATCGCAGCAATCAATTTTCAAGGGCAAGCTGGGAGCCAGGAGAGCGGGAGCTTAGTTGGAAATATGTTGATCCTTTTTGCGGTTGTCTCAGAGGCATTTTTTACAATTTTTACCAAGGAGATCTCTAGTCGTCATGCACCCTTAAAAATAGCAACTGGGGTTAATATGTTTGGATTTCTATTATTTGCACCGTTAGCTTTATGGGAAGCAAACATGTTCGACTTCACAGCTGTCTCATTATCTGTCTGGGGACTTATTGTGTACTATGCGCTGACAGCGAGTGTTTTGTCGTTTATATTGTGGTGTCAGGGTGTTGCTAAAGTTTCGATCAGTCTTGCGGGATTATTCACCGGCTTTATGCCGCTCAGTAATGCCTTGGTTGCGAGTATGAAGGAGCAGAAAGGGCGGCCGGAGAAGTGAAATACACCTTCAAAAAGCTGATGGAACTTGCCCTGGACGGGCTGTTCGGATTTTCAAATTTCCCGCTGAGAATGGCCACTTATTTAGGCTTTATCATCGCTATTCCTTCATTTCTGGTTGGTTTTTTCTTTATCGTTCACCGGATTATAGGATTTAAGATTTTCGGACATTCTCCGGGAGAAACCCCCGGCACAGCTACCTTAGCTGTGGGGATGTATTTCCTTGGTGGTGTTTTTTCTCTGTTTAACAAAGTTTGGGGGTTTAAGTCAAGAGCCTCTATAGACAGCACGTTTTGTGTCGGGGTAAAATCCCCGTTACAAAACGTAATTGCGAATTGCGTTAGCGCAGCGTT
>NZ_JAIVFR010000709.1 GCF_020829685.1 Nostoc sp. CHAB 5715
GGCTACCGGAAATCCGAAATACGCCAAGATGCTGGAGTATACTTTTGATGCGATCGCTAAACGTTTCCCCGATCCAGAAAATAGTCCATTTGTTCAAGAACGGTTCCACGAAGATTGGACGGCTGATCCCGGTTGGGGATGGCAGCAAAACCGCGCTGTGATTGGTCACAATCTCAAAATCGTTTGGAATCTGATGCGGATGTACAGTCTCAAATCCAAAGACGAGTATATCCAATTAGCAGAAAAAATTGCCCAAATCATGCCTGAAGTTGGTAGTGACCAACAGCGTGGCGGATGGTACGACGTGGTGGAGCGCATTTTGGAGCCTGGTCAAACTAATCATCGCTTCGTTTGGCACGATCGCAAAGCTTGGTGGCAGCAAGAACAAGCTATCTTAGCATACCTGATTTTGGCAGGTTTGTTAAAAAACGACGAATATCTGCGTTTGGCTCGGGAATCGGCTGCTTTTTATAACGCTTGGTTTCTGGATAACGAAGATGGTGGTGTTTACTTTAACGTTCTCGCCAATGGCATTCCCTATCTAGTTAGTGGAAATGAGCGGCGCAAAGGTTCACACTCCATGAGTGCTTATCACTCCACCGAGTTGTGCTATCTGGCGGCTGTCTACACCAATCTCTTGATTCACAAGCATCCGATGAACTTTTACTTTAAACCTTTACCAGGAGCATTTCCCGATCGCCTTCTGCGGGTGTCACCGGATATTTTACCCCCTGGAAGTATCAAAATTGGTGCTTGTGAAATTAACGGGGAAACCTACACCAAGTTTGATGCCGAAAACTTGACAGTGGAGTTACCAGAAATATCAGAGCAAATCAAAGTCAAGGTTCAGATTGTCCCTAACTAGCAACTTAGTACAGCATTTCATTAATTCGTAGCGAATTAAATTTGACAATACCTTGCAATGCCAATGCGTCCCCTGCAATGCCAATGCGTCCCCTTGCAATGTTAATGCGTCCCCCTGCAATGCCAATGCGTCCCCTTGCAATGTCAATGCGTCCCCTTGCAATGCCAATGCGTTCCCCTGCAATGCCAATGCGTTCCCCTGCAATGCCAATGCGTCCCCTTGCATTAAAAACGCTACGCTTTTACGCAAAACTGTACTTAATGAGAAGGAGTCAGAAGACAGAATTCAGAATACCCCATGCCTGAAGTCAAGGGTAACAGTCACGGAAAGAATTTTTTCTTCACGCGCGTTTAAAATCGCTTGCTCTAAACCTCTCTTATACATCCAGTCGCACAGAATCCATTCTGAATCCTGAATTCTGAATTCTGAATTCTTCTTCGGTAATTTATTCTAAGGAGAAAAATCATGTCTATTGTGCCAAGTTCTACACAAGTATTAGTCATTGGTGGCGGCCCTGCTGGTTCTACTGCTGCTACTCTTTTGGTTCGTGAGGGCTTTGATGTTACGCTATTAGAGCGGGAAGTTTTTCCACGCTATCACATTGGTGAATCCCTTTTGCCTGCGGCTTTAGAGATATTTGATTTGTTAGGTGTGCGTGAAAAAGTGGAAGCTCATGGTTTCCAACGCAAACCTGGCGCTTATATAGATTGGAACTCTGAGGGATGGAATGTTAAATTTGAACGCTTGAACGAGAACCAAACCTACAGTTTTCAAGTTCGCCGCGATGAATTTGATCAGTTGCTTTTGGAACATGCTAAAAGCCAAGGAGTAAAAGTCTTTGAGGGAACTGAAATCAAGAGTGTGTCTTTTGAGGGTGATCGACCCCGGAGTGCTACTTGGTCTCAAACCGTTGGCGATCGCAATACTGGTGAAGTGTCTTTCGATTTTCTGATTGATGCGTCGGGTCGTGCTGGAGTTATGGCAACACAGTACTTGAAAAACCGCCACTTTCCTAGCACATTCCAGAACATCGCTACTTGGGGATACTGGAAGAATGCCGAAAGATTACCTGACGGTTTCGATGGTGCGATCGCTACCGTTACCGTTCCTGATGGCTGGATGTGGGCAATTCCACTTTCCGATCAAACAATGAGCGTGGGTGTGGTGATGCACAAGTCAACCTACAAGGAAAAACGCAATGCCTCATTGCAAGATTTGTATGCAGGGGCGATCGCAGATAGTCCCGTAGTCAAGAAGATGCTTGCACAAGCCGAGTTGGTTTCAGAAGTGAAAGTAGAGCAAGATTACTCTTACACAGCCGACAGTTTTTCTGGGCCAGGCTACTTCTTATTGGGAGACGCAGCGTGCTTTTTAGACCCCTTATTATCGACTGGTGTGCATTTAGCTATTTATAGCGCACTATTGGCAGCAGCCAGCCTTGCTAGTTTGCAGCGTGGTGAAGTAAAAGAGGAACAAGCAATCGCTTTCTTTGAGAAAAGTTTGAGTCAAGCTTACTTACGCTTTATGATGCTGATCGGAGCCTTTTATGACAAGAACTGTCAATCGGAGAACTATCTTTCAATGGCTGATAAACTCACTCGGCTATCCTCAGACCAGGTTTTGGCGTTCATGCATCTAGCTTGTGGTACTGAGGATATGGCGGATGCTCAAAACCCCATACCCAACTCTGTCTTTGGAGAAATACCCCAGCAGTTGAGGGAGAGACTTAGTATTTTACACAACCAACAAGTGTCGGCTGACATCAAAGATCAGAGCAGCGATATGCTGAAAACAAACGCCGAATTTTTCGAGGCCGTTGATGGCTTCTTATCACGAACAACACCAGGGGCGGGTGATGACCTGTATGTCGTAACGCAACCAAGGTTAGGATTGGCACACACAAGGGTTCCTGCTCTACAGAATGTTTAGAAGCTGTTTGTAAAGGAGCCAGGAGTCAGGGAGGCAAGGGAGCAGAGGAGTGGAGAAAAGACTCATTAACGGAGTTCAAAGACTCGTCGGCGAGTATCAAAAACTCATTCAGGACTTACGCAAAAATTGCTAATTTCGCTTAATTTATCGAACCGCCAAGACGCCAAGAGCGCCGAGAATTCGTAGAGTGTGCGTAAGTCCTATCATTAACGGAGTTCAAAGACTCATTAACGGAGTTCAAAGACTCGTCGGCGAGTATCAAAGACTCATTCACGAGTATCAAAGACTCATTAACGGAGTTCAAAGACTCGTCGGCGAGTATCAAAGACTCATTCACGAGTATCAAAGACTCGTTAACGGAGTTCAAAGACTCGTCGGCGAGTATCAAAGACTCATTCACGAGTATCAAAGACTCGTCGGCGAGTATCAAAGACTCATTCACGAGTATCAAAGACTCATCTCCTATTCCCCATGCCCCATTCCCCATGCCCAATGCCCAATGCCCCATGCCCCATGCCCAGTATTGCTTCCCAAATATAACCTGTTCTCTCCAGAATTCTTTGCCAATCCTTATAGTGTTCTTAATCAGATGCCAGAGGATGACCCCGTATAGTTATTTAAGCCTGCAAATTGGTGGTTTGCGATCGCTGATGTTCTGGGAATCCCCAAAGACGACTGGCATATTTTTACGAGAATGGGCTGTTGAGACCGCAAAGCTTTTCGACGGCAGACAATTGACAATTAAACAAGCAAAATCTTCTCAGAAGTGTTCGTTTGATTTAAGAGCTTACCTCATTCAGCAAATAAAAAAGCGTTATAAAAATCCTAAAGAAGATGCGATCAGTCTCTGGAAACAAGAAAGTTTGATGTTTCATGGTTCCCGTTCGCTCCCGTTGACGTTTTAGAGTACCTCGTCAAGTTAGTAGGCAATTTTCATCATTCTGTTTTTGCAATTACTAGGAGAACAACAATGACCCAAGCAACAAGTAAAGCTCCAATTAACAAGCTCCACAAACCACAAACAGATGGTACACAGGTTTGGGATGCGATCGTTGGTCTGCACACTTACCCAACTGTACTAGTTGCTCATGAACTGAAACTGTTTCCACTCTTAGCAGAAACAGTTTCAGTTCATGAGCAACTAGTACAGTTGGGTAAGTGTGCAGACCAACGATCGCATCTTTTAGTTGGATAAAACCTACAGATGCACACACAGATAAGAGCGTCCCTGCTGCTCGTGGCGCAGATCGG
>NZ_JAIVFR010000070.1 GCF_020829685.1 Nostoc sp. CHAB 5715
CATATTTGATTTTTGAAATTATCTACGTGGGCGGGGAGTGGGGAGTAGGGAGTAGGGAGTAGGGAATAAGGAATTAGGCTTTTCGATCTGTACCGAGCTTTTTCATAAATCAAATATTAGTCCTATATGAGAAGTTTTAGTTACGTAGGCGTAGCCGCACTTCGACCCAACTCTTGGAGACGCTGCGCGTAGCTTGCTTCCACGAAGTGGTACGGCAAGCTCAGAGCAACGCAAAGCTCAGTAACCGTCGTAGACATCGCAACACATCAACTAGCTAAATTTTTAACTACTTTAGTGATCTTAGCAGTTTGCAATTGAGTCACAACTCACCAGACAATTTGCCGTCTGATTTCCTGAAAATTTTGGTTCGCATCTATAACGCAAGCAAGTACAGCCGCACGAAAAGTTTGGGGATAACTACTGACCGCCGCCTGTAATTCGATCGATCACAACTCCTAAACTATAAGCTACGGTAATTTTATACGCAAAACCTATAATAATTTTTAAACACCATTAACTCTATCGACAAACCGTATATTATGGATAAAGCAATAAAATAACCAGCTTCAAAATCTGTATTTTGAATTAATCAAGCAATATGTTTTGATATTTGGCTAATTTTGCGGTGCTTATTTGAATATCTTTTTAAAGCTTGCTGATTCGACTATTTACCAAGCTGGAAGCCATTAGAAATTGAAAAGGAGTGAATGTGATCAACGCTATACAGATTAACGAAAACTTGACAACAACAGGACAAGTTATACCAAAACAGCTTGAGCAAGCTATTCAAGAAGGTTTTAAGTCCGTTTTAAATCTGCGATCGCCTGATGAGCTAGGATTTTCCCAGGATGAGCAAAAAGTAGCGGAAGCATTGGGACTGCATTATACGAATGTTCCACTCAAGGTGGATTTAAAAAATTTGAATGAAGAGGCTATTACCAAAATTCTCAGGACACTCGAACAAATCCCTAAACCAGCAGTGGTGCATTGTGCAGCCGGGATGCGATCGACTGGAATTGCGCTCTTAAGTATCGCTATCCAGGAAGGACTAACACCAGAAGAAACCTTGGCAAAAGCTAAGAATCTGGGTTTTGGATTTTTTGAACACGCCGGCGTTAGTCCCCGGCTGAAGCAATTATTTGTGGACTACGTTAACAAACACGCGAAAGTAGCTGTGCCTACTTGCTGAAACAGCGAGTTTGAAAAACCTCTCCTTGCCTTGAACTGTCGTTCAAGTCTGTCCCTCTCGCCCGTCGGAGAGGGGCGGTTTTGCGTAGTAAGACCTTTTTTTACTTAGGTACAATTCGCGCAACTGGGCAGTGGATGAGCCAACGTACAAAGTAAAGGCGATCGCCCCATAATAACTGGTGGTTAAAAGCTTTTGGTTGAAAGGTGTGAGGGTGCGATCGCCTTTCGCATAGCCATCAAGCTATGGAGATAATTAGGACTTCCAAGAAAATCCAAAAATATTATCTAAGACTATTGGATTATTTGAGAATAAGCGTTACACTATTTCCATGAACCTTAGCCAAGGTTTTTGGTAATTAACTCATGTCAAAAATTATATACGATGTCATCCAGCGTTTTGAGGTAGAAAACGGCGTTCCCCGTTTGGTTTCAACAAATATCCAGGTGATTGAAGGCGGGGAAGATTTGCTGTCTTTAGCTATCACTATGCTGGAGAAACTTGGTTTTTATGACAAGTTTGAGGAAAAACGCACATCTCAATACATAGGATATAAATTGAAAAATCCTGGAAAAGGAGCTAAACGTTATCAGCTTATTTTAGCTCAGAGAAAAGAAGGTTTATCCATTTCTATTCCTCAGGAGATATTAGAGCCATATTTGCTAAAGCTAAACTTTTCAATCAATTTTTTGACAAAAATGCCTGAATTGAAAAATGTAGTAACAATGTTTCAGGAAATATCAAAATTTTATTGGATCATACCTAGTAAAAAAAACGGTTTTTTTGATTTAAGTAAAGAATATAGAGAAACTTTTAAAAACCAAATTGCAGGAGATTTTGAATTAAATTTTGATGGCATAGTTTACAGTGAAGCAGAAAATGCTTATTCTGATTCTAAAATTCAGAATATTAATGATATGCAACTCATTGATATAATCCAAAAAAAATATATAAGTAAGCATCCACTTTCAAACTCTTTGGATAATAGTGACTGTTGCTTAAAAATTGGTAAGGGCGACATAGGTAAAGACAAGCTTTTTAATTATGCATATCAGGTAGCTATAAATTCAGGAGAAGTTTTAGAAGAATTTCTTACTTATTTTGCAAAAATACTCATGGAGCAACAATAATGTCTATCAAAGTCAAAAGGCTAGTTAATGCATACGAAGAAAGGATGCTAGAGTTTTTGCAAACTTGTGTAGATGATAGTTATAAAATTCATACACAGGTTAGCTTATGCCAATTTTGCGAACTAGATGAGAGCATTGATTGGCAACTAAAAAAATTTTTCTTTAGCTCTAATGTGGATGCTTTAATAACAAACCATGATTATAAACCTTGTTTGGTTGTAGATTTTCAGTCTTCATATCATGACTCAGATGAAGCAAAGGAGCGCGATCGCAAGAAGGCAACTTTACTCGCTCTTGCAGAGGTTCCCTTACTTTATTCACGGGTGAAAGACTTTGGATTATTACATCTTTACTCTCAATCTGAAGAAGTGGTATGTAATCTATTTACAGGGAAACGGCGAGAAAATGCCCAAGCCCTAATTAGAAAGTATTGCGAACAATCTTTATCTTCTAATGTTCAAGTTACAGCTTGCTAAACCACAAGATGTTTGCACGTTAATAGCCATAAATCTCAGCGATGCCCCAGGCTGTAAACTACGCAAAATTAACAGACTATGGTATTGCTTTGGTTGCATTAAATTACTATAAAATATAAATAAGCTTTTATATCAAAGGAGTGGTTATCCTTCCAGCAGCAGCACAAGCCCTAAAATGTGTCTACCTGTGTCAATCATTGACTACAGCTTACTTGCCGATCTACATAGTTCGTCTAGATGAGCGGACAGGAAACATATTCATCTTATCTGGCAATGAAATAGAAATTTTAATTAGTCGTGATGGAAATTGGCGATATTTATGACAAAACCAAACTTTGATGCTATGAGTGAAGCAGAATTACGCACCTATGTCTTGGAACATCGGGATGATCAAGAGGCTTTTTACGCATTTGCGGATCGTTTGATGGCAAAACCTCCCTCTGCGACTTATCCCACATCAATGACTCCAGAGGAAATCCACAAGGCAGTATTAGACATTATTCAACAGAAACAACAGAAACAACGATCGCCAGACTCCGAAAAAACAGCATAAATTTTTAACACCCTTGCTCCCAGATATAACCAAGGTGGTACACTACATCCATGCTAGGGGTGCCTACATAACCAGGCTGAGATCACACCCTTAACACCTGAGTCTGGGTAATACCAGCGGAGGGAAGCTGTTTATTGAGGAATTACAATATGCGGACAGAATGGGTTGCTAAACGACGTGGGCAGAGTAATGTATCTCAAATGCACTACGCCCGCCAAGGTGTTATCACCGAAGAAATGCACTACGTCGCCCAACGCGAAAATCTCCCTGCTGATCTCATTCGTGAGGAAGTGGCGCGGGGACGAATGATTATCCCTGCTAATATAAATCACACTAACCTAGAGCCGATGGCTATTGGCATCGCCTCTAAATGTAAGGTAAATGCTAATATCGGCGCTTCTCCCAACTCTTCTAATCTTCAGGAAGAAGTTGATAAGCTGAATCTGTCCGTGAAGTACGGTGCTGATACCGTGATGGATTTGTCCACAGGCGGCGGTAATTTGGATGAAATTCGTACCGCTATTATTAAAGCTTCACCTGTTCCCATTGGTACAGTGCCAGTATACCAAGCTTTAGAAAGTGTCCACGGCACAATCGAGAATCTGACTGCTGATGATTTTCTCCATATCATCGAAAAGCACGCCCAGCAAGGAGTAGACTATCAAACTATCCACGCTGGGATTTTAATTGAGCATTTGCCTTTGGTGAGAAGCCGCATCACTGGTATTGTCTCTCGCGGCGGCGGTATTTTGGCACGGTGGATGTTGCATCATCACAAACAAAACCCGCTTTATACCCACTTCCAAGATATTATTGAGATTTTCAAAAAATATGATGTCTCCTTCAGTTTAGGAGATTCCCTGCGTCCTGGCTGCACCCATGATGCCTCAGATGAAGCACAATTAGCTGAATTGAAAACCCTTGGACAGCTAACTCGCAAAGCTTGGGAAGATGATGTACAGGTGATGGTGGAAGGGCCTGGACACGTCCCAATGGATCAAATTGAGTTCAACGTCCGTAAGCAGATGGAAGAGTGTTCTGAAGCACCTTTCTATGTTTTGGGGCCATTGGTGACAGACATTGCTCCTGGTTATGACCACATCACTTCAGCTATTGGAGCAGCGATGGCTGGATGGTACGGTACTGCAATGCTGTGCTATGTAACACCTAAAGAACATTTGGGTCTACCAAATGCCGAAGATGTACGGAATGGGTTGATTGCTTATAAAATAGCGGCTCATGCGGCTGATATTGCTAGACATCGCCCTGGTGCAAGGGATAGAGATGATGAACTTTCTAAGGCGCGTTACAATTTCGATTGGAACCGTCAGTTTGAATTATCACTCGATCCAGAAAGAGCTAAGGAATATCACGATGAAACTCTGCCAGCAGATATCTATAAAACTGCTGAGTTTTGTTCGATGTGTGGGCCTAAGTTCTGTCCAATGCAAACTAAGGTTGATGCTGATGCGCTGACAGAATTAGAGAAGTTCTTGGCGAAAGAGGCGGTGACTCAAAGCTAACAGATTAGACCTCTTGCAAAAGTCGAAAAAGCGCTGTAATATCATGTCCGCTTGATTGCTTATTAAACCCGAAGAACCCCACCCCGCCAAAGCTACGCTTTGTCTCCCCTCCCCGCAAGCGGGGAGGGGCTGGGGGTGGGGTGTAATGGCTGTGGTTAGCATAACTATTTATGCGGACATGATATAACTGGTATCAACTATAAGTTAAAACTCTTTTAAAACCTCATTCCCAGTCTCCGACTGGGAATGAGACAAAATGGTTTTGCTTCTCTCAAAATATAAGGTTAGGTTTTGCGATCGCACTTTTTCTTCGTACAAAAGTAATCCAATTGCGTAGGCGCAGCCCGTCGTAGACATCGCTCCCCAATCAAAGCTAAATCAGTAATTCTAGTTGGTAATTTATGCGATCGCGTTTAATTGCGCCTATTTACTTCGGCAAAACCACGCTTTGACGCACAGCACGCTTGCTGCATCTACGCTCGTCGTAAACATCGCTTTTACGAATAATTGTTAAAAAAGTTGTCATATCACGTCCGGTTAAACACAAGTCAATTGCGAACGGAGTGAAGCAATCGCTCCAGACGTTGTGATTGCTTCGTTTCACTTCGTTCCACTCGCTTTTGACTTATCACAAGTAATTTATCGGACATGATATCATACGTGAAATTGTTGATTTTTCTGAAAAAGCCTAAAATTTAAGTCTCCTACAACATTTTTTGCCAATTGAAACCATATTTATTGTTGAGGCACAGTAGTGCTGTACCTCAAAAGCGTGTTCTATTTAAGAGAAGATGCTGTAACACAAGTCTGTTTCTCATAACGTCTTAGCGGAAGCTGCTACAGGCTGCGCGTAACACGGAAACGTCAAAGCAGAAGCTGCTACAGGCTGCGCGTAACACGGAAACGTCAAAGCGGAAGCTGCTACAGACTGCGCGTAACACGGAAACGTCTTGGCGGAAGCTGCTACAGGCTGCGCGTAACACGGAAACGTCAAAGCGGAAGCTGCTACAGACTGCGCGTAACACGGAAACGTTAAGACGGAAGTTCCTATAGGGAAGAATATTTTGATTTTTGCTTAGTAATATGTGGTTATTTAACAGAGCATTAAAAATACCCCACCCTAACCCAATACGCTTGGGTTACAGCAGTTTTCATGTATTTGAACCACATCTGTTGTAGGGGTAAAGCGCATTGCTCATTGGTGTCAACTTAAGCTAAAAATCGCTTATCTGTTGACTTCCACGCCCGCCCAGAAATGAATTTCAGCGGCTCCTAGCTAAAGTCTACTGAAGTAGACTAAAGATTTTTGGCTATATTTAGTCATCTTCAGATGACTTTCGCTATTAGCAAGGAACTTCAGTTCCTTGCGGGACATGGCTTTTACGTTAAGTTGACACGTATGAGCAATGCGCTTTACCCCTACCGCGTGGTCTATTTACCTGAAAATAGCTGTAAGAAAAATTGTAGGTTGGGTTAAGCAAAGCGCAACCCAACAAAGCCCCGGAAATTTTGGGAGAAGGGGTTAGGGGATGAGGGCAACTCTAGAACGCTTTTTCTTACCTAACTTTTACCTTAAGTTGACATCAATGCACAGCTGTGCTTCTCTACTTAAAATCCAATTTCAATAGTCAAGCTGCGAATTTTTCCTGTATCTGCGTCAGCTTTATCTGCAACTTCCAGAGTCCAGGTTCCTTCGGGACTTTTACCTTTAAAGGCAGCAAGTTTAAGAGTATTTATCTCGTCATAAGTTGTTTTAATATTATCTGTAGCTCCGCCCTGGCGATCGTGCAGAATTACAGGAAGTACGCCTGTTTGCACTGGGGGAAGGAGAGTAACTACAAGATCCCCAATAAAAGTATGTTCGATGTCTACATTAACTTTAATAGATTTTATCAGGCTGGTACTAGCGATCGCCAACGACAATGTTGATGTTTGTAAGTCGTTAATTGGGACATCTTGCACTGCCTTGAATGTGCTGATGGGTGATGTTTGCGGTGGCTTGGCTAGTTCCACAGCTTTGAGAGCATTGATTCGACCGTAACCGTAGAAGGGACTACGACCATTGGCATCATATTTACCTCCAGCTTGATCAATGCGATCGCAAGAGCGTTTAATAATATCTCGCACTTCGTCCCAACGCAGATTTGGGTTTCTAGCAATAATTAGGGCTGCTACACCAGCTGCACCTGGACAAGCACTGGAAGTTCCGCCGAATTGGTTCGTGTAGTTGCCTGGGACATCACCCAGATTCCGATTACCCGAATTATAGCCAACTACACCAGAGCGATCGCTTGTCCAAATTCCAGGGGTTTGAGAACTATCGCCATTATTGCTAGGAAAGGCACACCAGACAGCTTGACCAAAGTCACTGTAAGCGCTTCTCGTGCCGTAGTCGTTACAAGCTGCCACAGCAATCACCTTTTGGTAGCTGGCGTAGCCATCATTATCGACGCTTTCGTTACCATTGCCAGCCGCAAATAAAATTACACAGCCCTTACCGTTGCGTCCCTTATTAATTGCAAAGTCTATAGCAAGGCGTGTGGAGTCAGGCAGAGGTACTTTCTGGTTATGTACAGGATCGTTTCGCTCAAACCAAACACCGTCTGAGGGCCCCCAGCTACAAGAGATTACATCAGCACCATTTTGAGCCGCCCAAACAAAAGCATCTGCTTCATCCTGCGACCCCAGCGCCGAAGCTAAACGAATCGGCATCAGCTTTGCACCCGGTGCTACACCAGATGCACCAAAGTTGCCGTTTGCACAAGCTACTCCTGCACAGCCTGTCCCGTGGTTATTGTCGTTCCCCGGTCTGGGATTGTCAGTTTTACGTGTGACATCACGCGGGGCAACAATTTTTCCAGAGGACCGGAACTCTTCATGATCGAGATCCACACCGTCGTCAATAATTGCAATAATTGTCCCTGTGCCATCGCTCAACTTCCAAGCTGCCTCAACGTTGGCATGGGCATTAATTACCTTACCATTAATTGTTGTTTGCTTTAAGTGCCACTGCTGCGGAAAAACCTGACGTTGGCGTGATTCACGCACTAGTTCAGGATGGCACAGATCAACTGATTCTTCATTCAAAAGTCTCTCGGCGATGTCAAAGATGGCTATACCAATATTTGCAGATGCACTGACAAAGTAAGCATTTGGTGCATATTCCAGTTGGCGTTTAATTGTTAAATTGTAACGTCTTAAGACCTCTTGGCAGACCGTTAACTCTTCTTCGCTATCGAATTTAAGGAAGAGGTTTTCGGTGTAAATTATAGGTTGTTGGGATACTGGATCGACAAGAACACGTCCGGCAAATTGGATTTCAGGCTCTTGCTTGAGAATTTCACGGGCGCGATCGCGCAAAGCGACACCTTCAGTGGGAACTTTCGCTCGCAAAATTTCTACACCCGCTTGCCGAAACCGTGTTGCTAACTCGAATTGATTAAGGATACTGCGAGCTGTGGGTGATACTGGTGCGACTTCAAAGGGTCTTGCACCGACAAGACCACTGCGGCTTTCGGTACGCACTACAACGTGTTCATCACTGATAGCAAGTTCATATTGTTGGCCATTCTGCCCACCATAGCGAACTTGAACCATAATTTTATCTCCTGGGATATTTGAAATATTACTATCTTAAAAATTAGGCATTGGGATGGGAAAAACTGCATCATGCGTTGTGTTCTTGCAGCGTGCGCTTGGTATTTACGTTTAATTTATGGATGCTTCTGATTTCATCTGCTATATGTGTGTTACGGTTTAAAAAGATACAACTTACAGCAGTTTTCATGTATTTGAACCACATCTATCGTAGGGGTAAAGCGCATTGCTCATTGGTGTCAACTTAACGTAAAAGCCATGTCCCGCAAGGAACTGAAGTTCCTTGCTAATAGCGGAAGTCATCTGAAGATGACTAAATATAGCCAAAAATCTTTAGTCTACTTTAGTAGACTTTAGCTATGAGCCTTGAACTTTAGTTCTAGGCGGGCGTGGAAGCCAACAGATAAGCGATTTTTAGCTTAAGTTGACACCAATGAGCAATGCGCTTTACCCCTACTGCGTGGTCTATTTACCTGAAAATAGCTGTAAACAGAATTTAATCTATCTAAGTTCATACAAGCCTTTGATTCGTCTTTCCAGAAAAGAGGGATTCGAGGTCAGGCTGTTTTACGAATCTTCAATATGAATAAAGGCGTATAGCTTGCATTCCGATAGAAGATTTGTATTCCATACCATTGAAAAACGCTATAACATCATTAGAACTTGAAAAAATGTTTTATTTCCCGGCAGAGTATTTTCTACAGGTGTACTCTTTACCCCTGATTCCTGAAGTGAGATTTCAAAAAGATTACTTTTCTGAGTATCCTGAACAAATTCGCGTAGGCATCGCTGCCAACGCCGGGCTACGACTACGTACTGCTGTATCTTACACTCGTAAGCCTGGATATTATGCAATACATTACAATCAACCCAAGACCCTAGTAACAGGAGCAATTTTACAACTTAACGATGGTAAAATAGCAGTTTTTCCAGGCGAACCCAATCACTCAGAACAGGGAACACTAAGTCCAATTTACACATTACAACCAAATGGTTCGGTAGCAGTACCAACCGGGCTTGTTTTCATCCGCTTTGCTGAAGGCGTTGATGTGAAGTCGCAGCGCGAGGTAATTAATCGAGCGGGTTACGAAGTAGCGCAAAGCCTTGACTATGCACCTCACACCGCTTGGTTGCGTGCCCAATCAGGTAATATTGCAGATGCGATCGCCAGGATTCCTCAGTTAGAAGCGATACCTAAAGTTGAAAATATCGAACTTCAGATGCTTATGGAAAGAGGTTTGAGGCTAGAGCGAGAAAACCCAGATACACCAAGCGGTTTCCAATCCAAAATCGTTCGATGGTTCCTGAGCGAAGTCGTTCGCGTAGCGTCCCGCAGGGAAGGACTGAGCGAAGTCGTTCGCGTAGCGTCCCGCAGGGAAGGACTGAGCGAACGCGAGTGCGTCTCCAAGAGTTGCCGAAGTCTAAAATCCAAAATCCAAAATGGTATAACCTTTTGCGATCGCCAGTACTGAAAGGCGATCGCAGTGGTAACAATTGCGAGAAACTGAAAGCAGATTAATTAGGAGAGGAGAACCTAATGAGTTGGACTAAAGTTCTTGCAGTCGAAGCACTTTCCCCAGGTACGCGACAAGTGGTGAAAGTTGGCAACCGGAAAATTCTGGTTTTGAACCACGAAAATCAGCTTTATGCTGTAGATAACAACTGTCCCCACTTAAAATTACCGTTGAAAAGTGGAAAAATCACTGAAGATGGGGCAATAGTTTGTACCTTCCATCGCAGTGCTTTTGACCTGCGGACTGGTGAGGTACAAGGCTGGTGTTCCTGGCCACCTGGTGTAGGTAAAGTACTCTCAATGGTTTCGCCACAAAAAGCATTGCCAGTATTTCCTATTCGTGTGGAAGAAGGCAGTATTTGGGTTGATGTACAAGAGGAATAGCGCCCTCTGGCTGAATTTCTTGCAATATATTAGCCTATCTATTTTTTAGGAGTTACAGCATTTTTCAGGTATTTAGACCACAGATGAGACGGGGAGTGGGGAGTGGGGAGTAGGGAGTGGTGTAGTTCAATTACTTGAAAAGCGCTGTAAGCGACAAAAACCCCAGCCGATAAATTTAGCTGGGGTTTTTCTCAAAATGCAACTATTTCAGAGATATAAGAACTATTGAATGAGAGAGAACATTTTCTCAAGTAGCTTATATCATGTCCGATAAATTACTTGTGATAAGTCAAAAGCGAGTGGAACGAAGTGAAACGAAGCAATCACAACGTCTGGAGCGATTGCTTCACTCCGTTCGCAATTGACTTGTGTTTAACCGGACGTGATATTAAACGTTTTGTTGTGATGTAATGTTGGGTTGTGTATTACCATTTCCAGCTTCTATAGAAGCTGTAGTACTTTGAGAGTGGCCTAAATTGACTTTGAATACCTTGTTTTGCTCTTGCTCCAGTTTAGGTAAAGTCAGAATTAAAATTCCATCTTTCATGTCTGCCTTAACTTGTTGATTCTGAACTTTGCTTGGTAGAGGAACTACTCTAGTAAAGTTGCCATACCGGAATTCAGAATGAACTTTAGCGTTAGATTCGGAATGTTTTTCGTAACGATGCTCACCAGCAATTGAAACTGCATCTTGAGTAACTTGAACATCCAGGTTTTTAGCTTCCACGCCTGGAATTTCAACTCTTAATACGAACTCTGAACCATTGTAGGGCTATTTCGTTCTAGACATAAACCGCCCAGAACTAAAGTTCCTCTCTTACAGCTAAAGTCCGTTTTAACGGACTATAACCTTTTCTCAGTCGTCTTTAGACGACTTTCGCTATTAGACTCAGAATTCATTCTGAGGCTGCCCATTTTTCAGCTACCTCCGTCAATGTATTTTACGTATTTTCACTGAATTAGATTGCGTTATAAATTTGTGCAAATGGGGAACTCTATGATTAGAGATCAATCGTTGAAATTATTCTTTTGTTTGGAATACCCACAAGAGGCGCTTGTTAATGATTAGTATAATTACACCAGTTTATAACGGTGAGAAATTCATAGAATCTTGCATTCAAGTTGTCATTGACCAAAACTGTTTAGAAGTGGAGCATATCATTGTCGATGGAGGTTCAAGCGACAAGACAGTAGACATTATTAAGGATAAAGCCAATCAATATCCCCACATTCGCTGGATTAGTGAAAAGGATCGAGGACAATCTGATGCTATCAATAAAGGAATTGCTATAGCACAAGGACAGATTGTTGGTGTTTTAAATGTTGATGATTTTTATGAAATAAACGTTCTTAACCGCATTTGTGAAATTTTCCAAACTTTACCAGAGCCTAGCTTGATTGTTGGCAACTGTAAAGTTTGCAATCAAAAAGGTAAACTAATTTATATTAACAAACCTAGCAGATTACGGACGATTGATTTACTGTTAGAAAGGCGAGTTAATGAAGATGGAATTATCGATGCTTCTTTTCCAGTAAATCCATCTGCTTACTTCTATCACAAATCATTGCATCAGCAAATCGGACTCTATAAAGTAGAAGATCATTATGTAATGGATGTAGATTTCCTTTTGAAAGCGGTTAGGTCATCTCATGTTAAAGGCAGGGCTGTTTCATTCCACAAAAGATAAGAGTTTGTCAATATAGCAATCCTAAATGAGTCGTGAAAAATACAGATAAGGAAACGAACCGCCCTTCGGGTTCACCAGTCGCCTACGGCGGGAAACCCGCCTACAGCGCTGGTTCACCAAGAACGCCAAGGACGCAAAGATAAGAAAGAAAAAAGAGATATATAATTTTCACAAATGATTTAGGACTGCTATATCATTCCTTTATTGTGGCACATTTGAATGTGGCACAACCAGCTGAAATTTCACTGGAATTTTTTCATTAGAATATGTATATATCATTACTAATCTAACAGCCTGTTGGAGGGCTACTATGAAATACTGTCGCCCCCGACTTAACTTTAGCGGTGGCTGGTTGCTGGCTATACTTGCCGCTATCACAGCTTTGCCTGTAATAGCAGAGACAGCGAATTTTGGTACTTTCACCTTGTCAACAAACTTTAATCCAGGACAAGGAACAGTGCAGGGGTTTACAGGTGGTTCTTACTCATTGTCTGCCATAAGTAACCGCGATCGCGATCAAAAAGTCTGTATTGGCTTTGCCGATCCCAATCCAGATCATATTATGGTTTTGGAAAAGGACTTTCCCCAGATGACAATACAAGTCGATAGCAAGGGCAATGACACCACTTTACTGATCCAAGGGCCAGATAAAACTACGATTCGTTGCGGCGATGACACTGGTAAAAGTAAAGATGCTAGCGTTAGCGATCGCAATTGGAAAACTGGCAAGTATCTGATTTGGGTAGGTACATTTAATCCTGGGGCCAAGCACGATTACACTTTGAAAGTGGAGCAGCAGTGAAGTGGGGAGTGGGGAGTGGGGAGTGGGGAGTGGGGAGTTAGGAGTTAGGAGTTAGGAGTTAGGAGTTAGGAGTTAGGAGTTAGGTATTGTGTATTGGGAAGAATTTATGCCCAATGCCCAATGCCCAATGCCCAATGCCCAATGCCCAATGCCCAATGCCCAATGCCCAATGCCCCATTCCCCATTCCCAATTTTGAGGTGTAACGTCTGAGAGGATAATATGGGATAGTAGCTTGTTGTGCTTTCCGAGGGTGCTA
>NZ_JAIVFR010000710.1 GCF_020829685.1 Nostoc sp. CHAB 5715
AGAAAAACAAGCTTTTAGCGCCAATAAAAAGCGGCTCATTTCCCCGCCAGAGGCAATTTCCGTTAAAGGTTGTAGTGGTTCTCCAGGGTTGGGACTAAACATAAAGGTAATTTTATCTGCTCCCATAGCAGTTGGGGGAGCAGGCACTATCTCAACCTGAAACTTCACTTTTTCCATCGCTAGGGGCTTGAGTTCAGCGATCAAACGTGATTCTAAATTAGCAGCCGTCTTACTCCGTAGTTGAGTTAACTGATTACTTGCTTGGGTGAGTTTCTCAAAACACGCCTTTTCTTGCTGTTCTAAATTTTCGATAGATTGTTCGCTGTCGTTAAGTTGAGCTAATTCCCCTTGGATACGTTGGTAATAGGCGATCGCTTCTTTTAGTGTCGGCCCATACTTGCGGCAAATTTGCTTTAATTCCTGAATCCGTTCTTCCACCTCTTCCAATCGGTGCGGATCGGCTTCCAATCCATCCCCATAGGCATTAATCTGCCTTCCCACTTCCATTACCGCAGCTTGCGCGTCCCTCACCAATTCTAATAGGGGTTGTAGTTGGGTATCATATTCCACCATGTCATTTAATATCGCCTCACTATCTCCCAATAAATCTGCGGCGGCTGGAGTTTCATGATCGTTCTGATACAAAGCCTGATAAACCTTGTAACTCATTTGTTGCAAATCAACGACATGATTTAGGCGTTCTTGTTCTTGTCCCAACTGTTCCAATTCATCAGGTTCGCTGAGATTGGCTGTTCCCAATTCTTGCACTTGATAAGTGAGCAAGTCGAGTTGTTGCAACCGTTCCCGTTCTGATGTCCGGCGTTTTTCTAGTGCTAAATTCGCCTGTTGGTAAGCACTGAAACTCGTGGCGACTTTATGACGCTGCTGCATCAGAGAGTCACCGCCATATAAATCCAACCAATCGCGGACTTGGGCAGATTGTCCCACTTGTACAGTTTGACCTTGGGCGGTGATTTCCACCAAGCGATCGCGCATTCCTCCCATAATCTGCCGATTTACCAACACGCCATTCACCCGCGATCGACTGCGGATATTACTAGCAGTAGCTGTGATTTCTCGGCTAATGACTACGGAGTTTTCATCAAGCAAATCTATTTCTTGTTCGGTTAACCAAGCGGCTAGGGGGGCGTTTGAGGTGAAAGTTGCTTCTACCATCGCCCGACTTGTCCCCGTGCGAATGACTCGACTAGAGACTTTACCGCCCAAAGCAGCATCAATGGCATCCAAGATAATCGATTTTCCCGCGCCGGTTTCACCTGTTAACACATTTAATCCCGCGCCAAATTCCAATTCCAGTTGGTCAATTAGGGCAAAGTTTTCTATTCGCAGGCAAAGCAACATCAAGCCAAATTCTCCATGAGGGCAGATGCCAGATACTTCTAACTTACAAGACAATAAGTATGATATTTCAGCAACTAGCAATACCTACTACTATTGAACTAGTATGCCCATCTAAGTGTAGCAGACCAGTGGGGACTGGGGACTGGAGAGAAAAGATTATTATTTCGACCTCTGAACTCGGAACTTCGACCTCTGAACTCGGAACTTCGACCTCTGAACTCGGAACTTCGACCTCTGAACTCGGAACTTCGACCTTTGAACTCGGAACTTCGACCTTTGAACTCGGAACTTCGACCTCTGAACTCGGAACTTCGACCTTTGAACTCGGAACTTCGACCTCTGAACTCGGAACTCTACCTTAGAACTTCCTATCCCCAATCCCCAATCCCTCAACATATTGTTACAATACTTAATGTGATCGTTCTGACTGGTGGCTTTCTTCATGATTGTTAAGACACTTCCCCCTAGTTCCCGACCGATTCAGGAGGACAGTCGCAACGGCACAAATCGCCGAGGCGAACTGGACGTTATTGATGTAGTGCCAGAAGATGGTACACCAAGCTTAGTTGTGCAATCACCAAGACTCTTAGCAGCCCAAAAGGTGAGGACAACAGCCCAACCTGAGACGCTTTACGATCCCGTGGGCATAGCAGCGCATTATCAAAACAGAAAAGTGCAAGTTCTACGGCGGATTTTCGCCGTGTTGGGGCCAGCTCTATCCTTTGCTTTTGGGTTGTGGTCGGATAGTAAACGGGGAATTGTCGTCAAAAATGATCGCCGCCGAGCCACTCAGCTAAGAGTATTGCTGACCCAATTAGGGCCTGCTTACATCAAAATTGGACAAGCTTTGTCCACCAGACCGGATTTGGTTCCTCCCGTATACCTAGAAGAATTAACTAAGCTACAAGACCAATTACCACCGTTTCCCAACGAAATTGCTTACCAGTTTATCAAAGAAGAATTAGGCGCACCTCCAGAAGAGGTTTACGCCGAACTCTCGGCACAGCCAATTGCTGCGGCTTCATTGGGGCAAGTGTATAAAGGTAAGCTAAAAACTGGTGAAGAAGTCGCTGTTAAAGTTCAACGCCCCGACTTAAGAGAGGGAATCACGATTGATTTGTATATTTTGCGTAACCTCGCCGCTTGGGTGCAGAAAAAGGTCAAACGGGTAAGAAGTGACTTAGTTGGGATTCTCGATGAATTAGGCGATCGCATTTTTGAAGAGATGGATTACATCCATGAAGGCGAAAATGCCGAGCGATTTTTCGAGTTATATGGTCATATAAAAGACGTATATGTACCGAAAATTTACTGGGAATATACCAATCGCCGCGTCTTGACGATGGAGTGGATTAACGGCACTAAATTAACCCAGACAGAAGAAATTAGCGCCCAAGGTATAGATGCTCGTTATTTAATTGAAGTGGGTGTGCAGTGTTCCCTGCGCCAGTTGCTAGAACATGGATTTTTCCATGCAGATCCCCACCCTGGTAATTTGTTAGCGACAACCGATGGTAAATTAGCTTATCTCGACTTTGGGATGATGAGCGAGATTAAGCCAGCACAGCGTTATGGATTGATTGAAGCGATCGTCCACGTCGTCAACCGCGACTTTGAAGGATTAGCAAAAGACTACGTTAAATTAGATTTCTTATCACCAGAAACCGATTTAACACCAATTATCCCAGCTTTTGCGAGAGTCTTTGCTGATGCCCAAGGAGCCAGCGTTGCCGAACTTAACATTAAAAGCATTACCGATGAACTATCGGCTTTGATGTATGAGTATCCTTTCCGCGTACCACCCTACTACGCCTTAATTATTCGCTCCCTAGTAACGCTTGAAGGTATTGCAATATATATAGATCCCAACTTTAAAGTTCTCAGCGAAGCTTATCCCTACGTTTCTAAACGCCTGTTAACCGATCCAGCACCGCAATTAAGAGCATCATTGCAAGATTTGCTCTTTAAAGATGGCAGATTCCGTTGGAACCGCTTAGAAAACTTGTTAAAAAATGCGCGTAATAGTCAAGACTACGACTTTAATTTAGTGCTGAATCAGGGGATAGAATTTCTATCATCTGAACGCGGTGCTTTCATTCGTGACAAGCTAGTAGATGAATCTGTTAACGGACTTGATGCTTTAGGTAAAAATGTTTTGCATAACTTCACCTATTTGCTGCGGGAACGGGTAGGGTTGACAGCAGTTAATGAAACTCCGGCGGCGACAGTTGAGCAACAACAAACCTTGGAGCATATCAAACGTATATTAGGTATTCTCCGAGAAACACGAGGCTTTGATCCAATAAAACTTGCGCCCCAAATTGCCCAGTTATTGGTAAATTCAGATGTACAGCGTTTGGGTCAACAAATTGCCAACCGCTTCACACAAAAAGCTGTAGCCAGGTTAATTCGGCAATTATTGGCATCGTAGTAAGAGTTATGAGTTGAAGAAGAATGCAAAATTTAGCAATCTTGACGCTCTGTACGAGACCCTGTGCAAACGGAGACTCGAAAAGGTTGCGCTATCCACATAGTTGCACATAATTAAATTCTAGACATCTCCGAAAACTATCAAAGCTTTGCTGTAGCTAGCTTATAAGATGCCGATGCAAACATCAAAAACTAGCTAATCAATACGATAAAATAGGAATTTGAGATACTTGCTGATAATAACAAGGCA
>NZ_JAIVFR010000711.1 GCF_020829685.1 Nostoc sp. CHAB 5715
AGAATGCACAACCTGTGATTTAAGTTCGCTGTTGTCTTGCTGCACAACTCTGGCTATAACTTCTACGACTTCCTCAGTTTGAGGAATGCTACCCAGAAAGTTAATTAATATTACTTGAATGCTGCTAGAAAGTATTTAGCAACACTAAAAACTCACAGCAATGCGCTCCTCGTGGTAGAAAATTTAGATGAGGCAGTAGCAGCAGCAGTTCGTCTGGCTAAACCAACGGCTAATAAGAGGTAATGAGTGTCAGCTTCGTTCAAATTTAAAAAAAATTGAATCAATACGACACTGTAAATATGTCGTTTTTATGCCCAGTGCCATAGACCACTGGGTTGCCAAACTTACGGTAATTTTTTATGAACCTAATGCCAGACAGTAAAGTATTAATTCAAGGCTTTTGTGAATTTATATCAGGCACTCATGTTGCTCAAATGAAAGCTTATGGTACGAACTTGGTAGCCGGTGTCAATCCTGGATGTGGTGGACAGGAACTGCATGGACTGCCAGTATTTGATTTAGTAGAGGAGGTAATAGAACAATTTGGGGTAATTGACACAACAATTATCTGTGTAGATCCTTACGACGTGCTAGATGCGGCATTAGAAGCGATCGCATCTAATATTCGCCAGATCATTATTATCACTGCTGGCGTGCCGCCTTTAGATATGGTGCAATTACTCCGCAAAGCCGAAGCCTGTGAAACTTTAGTAATCGGGCCAAATAGTCCGGGGATCATTGTGCCGGGAAAAATTCTTTTAGGTACTCAACCAAGTGAGTTTTATACTCCTGGAGCAGTAGGGATCGTTAGTCGTAGTAGTACGCTCACTTACGAAGTTGCTTACGAACTAACAAAAGCCGGTTTGGGGCAATCGATTAGTGTCAGTATTGGTAGTGATGCGATCGTCGGTTCCTCCTTTCTGCAATGGCTGCAAATTCTCGATGAGGATGAAACTACAGAGGCGATCGTTTTAGTCGGTCAACCTGGCGGTGGTAGTGAAGAAGCAGCAGCCCGGTACATTACCGAAGCAATTGATAAACCAGTAATTGCCTACATTGCAGGTAGACTTGCACCACCAGGAAAAACTTGGCGTCAAACAGGGACTTTAGCAACAGTTATCGGACGCGATCCTAACTTTGGCACAGCCCAAAGTAAATTAGCTGCTTTAAAAGAAGCAGAAGTTCCAGTAGCTGAACGTCCTTCTCAGATTCCAGAATTATTGAGAAAGGAAATTAGCTAATTACAAAAAGCGAAGCAATAATGGCGATCGCACTCACGTTCAATCAACAATAGAAGCTTCCTGGCGACGCCGAATAGCCCGCACTTCGGCAAGCTACTTCGGCTGCGCTCAGTACAAGTCAGTGACCATCGTAGACATCGCTATCATCTAGCTGATATTCTAAGTACAGCATTTCATTAATTCGTAGCGAATTAAATTTGGCATACCCTGCATTGTTTCAGTCACTTCTTTGTCAACGCTTACGGGAATAATCGCAGCATCATAGTCTTTATCAGAGATTGCATGGTTCTTGGCAACGACTTTCCCCGCATACCCCATCGCATCCATAAATTTTGACTTAGTGGTTAGCAATGTATAGTCAAAGTCCACTTGGTAGGGTGATTTTTCATGTACCATAAAGGGGATGCTACTGACCGTAGTGTAGCCAACCAAAGGGTCAGTATTGGAGAGCATTGCTTTAGTGGCGATTGCCACTCTCGCCCCTTCTTGGTTCCCGTAAACTGAAGTTGGCAGCAGACCTGGAACTGCGATCGCAACTACGCTACTGCCTTCCTGCTTCATCTCCAAAATGCGATCGTCGTCGGTTGCTGAACTTGGCCCCTCAATCAGTAAGTAATATCGGTACTTACCAAGACTGCCAGTGCCTGAACCTAATTTTAGCCGAATGTCTTTGAGAGCATAATAACTATTGTTGTAGCGTTTACTGCTAGGAATTGAGGCAATGTAACTGCTCATAGTCCCAGCAATGTCGGAATAGGTGCTGCCAGATACAGGCTGAAGTTCTGAGGGCGTCTGGAATACTCGATTATTACTGTTATTTAACTGCGTGTACTTACTTAGCAAGCTAGAACGGCTGTTATCTGATGCCTTTTGAATCAAATCTTTGACCACACCGTTTGTATTGCCAGATTCCAAACGGTATGAAAGTTCGTCGTTGGTTCCCTTAAAGTCACTCATCTTGTTCAAATAAGCATCCAAAAAATTACGGACAATATCTTGAGCATCACTTGAGCTAAGACCGTTCTCTTTAGCTGTTAACAAGATAGAGACTGCCATCCGTCGCAAGTCCCAAACGTAGGGGCCAAGATAGCCTTCATCAAAATCGGTGGTGTCAAAAACGTTGTTGTCGTTGCTATCTCTCATCCCCCCAAGATTTTGCAGATGCATATCTCCCTCTAACCAGATAGCTGAGGTTGAAGAATTCACAAATCCTGAACTTGGCAAGGTCTGCATATCACGATAAAAAATGTGATCTGTTCCCCGATAAAAGGCGAAAGGGCTAGCCTTCATCTTTTGCATTTTTGTTGCCAGTTCTTGAGGCAATTGAGAAGCAAAGGGATGATTGTATTGGTAAATTTCATTCTCCACCCAAGTTGAACGGAGAGTTGCAGCTTGAACTGGAGATGCAAACCCCAAAATAAAAATTAAGACAAATACGATTGCAGATATGTGTTTGGGCATGACAGTTGCTTAGGTGTAAAAAAATAGACTCTTGTGTAGAGACAATCATCCAACAACAATTCTTTTACCACCTTGAACCATAGCTTAGAAAGTAAATTAAAGCACAATACAACAACTATTCATAGCAAAGAATTCAAAAAGGTAAAATTATAAAGAACCGTCAGAATGTAATCATGTCAGCTATCCAAACAACTGTGGTTCTTGCGATGACGGCCGATGGAAAAATTAGCGCCGTAGATCCTAAAGCGCCTCGTGATTCCGATCCAGTTGATCAAGCACACTTAGAGTATCAAGCTTCCCTTGCCGATTTAGTCTTGGTAGGAGCAGGGACGATTCGGGCTGAGGGGGGAACCTATACAATTCGCAATCCCGAACTTTTGGCAGCACGTAAGGTGCGGGGTCAGTCTCCCCAGCCCATTACCTGCATTGTTTCAGGTTCTCTTGACTTATCGCTGGACTTGCCTTTTTTAAGCCAGGACATTGAGCGATGGATATTTACAACACGGACTGGTTTGAAGCGTAATTCTGATGCAACAAGCTTGCAAAAGCTGGCTGAATTAATCGATTTGGGAGAGACAGACCTAGACTGGGATCGGGCCTACAGCTTGATGGCAGAACGGGGTATTCACAAGGTCGTTGTTTTGGGAGGCGGCTCTTTAACAGCTGCTTTAGTAAAGGCAGGGCGAATTGACGATTGGTGGTTGACAATTTGGCCCGTCATTTATGGAGGAAAGCACGCCCCTAGCCCAGTGGAAGGAGAGGGTTTTCTTCCCCAAGTTGCTCCTCGTCTCCAACTCGTCGAAACTCGTCAGGTTGGAAGTCAGTTGTTTTTAAACTACCGCACGCTCAATTGAATAGGACTTACGCAAAAATTGCTAAAAAGCTTAATTTATCGAACCGCCAAGACGCCAAGAGCGCCGAGAATTCGTAGAGTGTGCGTAAGTCCTATTGAAAATGCGCTGCTAGAATTAAGCGCTGTTATCGTTGATGCTAAAAAGCGCCCTCCCAATCTGGGAGAGCGCTTTAAGATTTAGCTAAACTGACTAATTAACCGTTGATAGCAGGAGCAGTCAGAGCTACAGGAGCAACATCACCTGCCGCCAAATCTAAGGGGAAGTTGTGAGCGTTACGCTCGTGCATTACTTCCATACCCAGGTTAGCCCGGTTGATTACATCCGCCCAAGTGCTGATGACGCGACCGCTTGAATCAATAATGGATTGGTTGAAGTTGAAACCGTTCAAGTTGAACGCCATTGTGCTTACACCCAAGGAGGTGAACCAGATTCCAATTACAGGCCATGCTGCTAAGAAGAAGTGCAGTGAACGGCTGTTGTTGAAAG
>NZ_JAIVFR010000712.1 GCF_020829685.1 Nostoc sp. CHAB 5715
ATTTTTACTTGGCGATCGCTCCTTTATGTTATCAGATGGCGATCGCCATCAGCGCCAACGGCAACTATTAGCTCCTCCCTTTCATGGCGAAAGGATGCGGGCTTATGGTCAGGATATCCAAAAAATAACCCGACAAGTGAGTAATCAATGGCAAATTGGCAAACCTTTTAATATCCGCGAGTCGATGCAAGAAATCACCTTGCGTGTTATCCTGCGGGTTGTATTTGGTTTAAATGAGGGAAAGCTTTTTGAGTCACTGAGGCGATCGCTAAGTGACTTACTAGACTTCATCAGTTCGCCTGTAATGTCTAGCGCCTTCTTTTTCAGGTTCATGCAAAAAGATTTCGGTGCGTGGAGTCCGTGGGGTTGGATTCTGCAACAACGGCAAAAAATTGATCAACTTATTTATGCTTTGCTTCGAGAACGTCGGGCCCAATCCGATCAAAATCGTCAAGATATCCTAAGTTTGATGATGGCTGCTCGTTACGACGATGGTCAAGGGATGTCAGATGAAGAATTACACGATGAGTTGATGACACTGCTAGTTGCGGGACATGAAACTACCGCTTCGGCGTTGACATGGGCTTTTTACTGGATTGACCATTTACCAGAGGTGCGTGAAAAGTTGCTACAGGAACTCAATGCGATTGGAGTTAACCCCGATTTGAGTAGTGTAGCTAAATTGCCCTATTTGACAGCAGTGTGCCAAGAAACATTGCGAATTTACCCAATTGCCATGACTGCTTTCGTGCGGTTTGTGAAGACCCCAATTAAAATTATGGGCTACGAACTGCCACAAGGGACGGCAATAGTCCCCAGCATTTATTTAGCGCATCATCGGGAAGAAGTTTACCCACAATCAAAGCAGTTCAAACCAGAACGCTTTTTAGAAAGACAATATTCACCTTATGAATATTTACCCTTTGGTGGCGGTAATCGTCGCTGTATTGGGATGGCATTTGCCCAGTATGAAATGAAAATCGTCTTGGCAACTATTTTGTCAGAATTTCAAGTATCGCTAGCGAACAAACGTCCTGTGCGTCCTGTGCGCCGTGGGTTAACTATAGCTGCACCTGCCGGAATGCGGATGATTGCTACACCTCAGGTTAAGCGTGCAAATACACCAGCGTTAGTATAAAAAATTGTAGAGACGCTTTCACAATTGGCGTCTCTACAATTTTTCTTATTCGGGTACTAATCAAAATCCCTGTAGGAATAAATGGCAGGCTAATTAATAAGGAATGGCTCTCAGAAAGCCACCAGCTAAGTTGAGCGCTAAGAAAGCTAAGATTGGAGAAAAATCCATACCGCCCAATGGGGGAATAATTGAGCGGAATATATTCAGATAAGGGTCGGTTATCTGGGCTAAAGCAGCAAATGGCTGGTTATACCAGTTGATTGTCGGGAACCAGGTCAACAAAACCCGGATAATTAGCAAATAGCTATAAAAGGTGACAAAGGTAACTAGTGTCGTAATCAGTAAACTCATGGATAGCTGTGTTTCCTACTAAGTGTCAAACGCGGTCTTATCTTTTAATTTTAATTTAGTCCATGTCATGATGTTTGCGGATTTAGCACTTACCACACTTGACATTTTCACCACGCCTAAGCAAACTTCAAGAGTCTTTAGTGAGGGAGCGGTCATTAGTTGCTTGGGGTGAACCGCCATTAACGTTTCCCAGTTGCTTCCGCACATCATCAATTGTGGCATTTAGCTGGGCAATTTTATCTTCTAGCGATCGCCTAGCGGTTTCTATACCGATGCTCTCGGTTTCTGAGGCTTTCATCTGACGCCGCTTTGCTGCTATTTTCTTGGCTTCGGCTTGGCTATCCGTCAGTTCTGTCTCCTCCTCTGCTAGCAACTCTGGATTGCGTCGAGAAGCAATCAGTGCCCCGATAACACCGCCAAATACGCCACCGACAAACGCCCCTGCTACAAAACCACTGCCAAAACCATCTCGTTGACTCATATCTTTACCGCCTTCAACAAACCTTGCAACTTCTACAGTAGTTATGCTATTTTCCTGCCCTAGCTGCATACTAGCTTAAGTCCCAAAGATGCGATCGCCTGCATCTCCCAATCCCGGTACAATATACCCCTTGCTGTTAAGTTTTTCGTCAATAGTCGCCGTGTAAATTATTAAACTTGGATAAGCTGCACTCAATTTTTGCAAAGCTGGTGCAGCCGCCACTACGCAAACAATCCGGGTCAAGGCTGGATCAGCACCCCGATGTGTCAATTCTGCCATTGTCGCCATCATCGACCCTCCTGTTGCCAACATTGGATCGGTAATTAACACTCGTGTTTGAGGGTCAAATTTTTCTGGTAACTTGTTCAGATAACAATGAGGTTGCAGTGTTTCTTCATCTCGCGCCAAACCAAGATGGTAAATCGATGCTAAAGGCAGTAAAGTCTGCGCTCCTTCAAGTAATCCTAGTCCAGCCCGCAGAATCGGTACTACTGCTACTGGTATCTGCGGATCAATCACGGTTGCCAAACAGGTATCCAAGGGACTCTGCACCGTCGTTTCTTGGGTTGGCAACCAGTCTCGCACAGCTTCATAAGTCAGCCATCTTCCTAACTCAGTCATAGCACTGCGAAATAATACTGAAGGTGTGCCTGCATCACGGGCAACTGCCAGCCAGTGTTTTATCAGGGGATGGGGTGGAACATAAACCCGCAATTGTAGCGTCATAGCCAGAAATAAGGGCTTTTTTATTGTATAAGAACTGAAAACACCATAATACTCTTTCCTGCATCTGGCTGACAGCTGATAATTAACACTGTCAATTTTATTGATAAAATTTTTCATTAATAGTTGACATTAATTCTCAATCAAGGCTATATTGTTATACAGTGTTCTCCTCTCTTTTAAGGATCGGCAGACGGGATTAGCCAGCAGTAGCAGGCTCGTCCCTCTTTTTTTTGATTAGTCATTGGTCATTTGTCCTTGGTCATTGGTCATTGGTCATTGGTCATTAGTTAAATTCAGTAGACCGAAAAGTTTTCCATAAGCCTTACCAGTCCTTCATTTCCGCTTGGGAATACAATTCGCCTAAATCAGCTTGTAATCTACCTTTCAAGAACTTTTGTTCTGGGTGGACTTGAGAGCGATCGCAACTGGTCATGATTGCCAGTCCTCAAAACGACGGCTGAAACCCTGATTATTTCGTCAAGTTTCAAAACTTTTCGGTCTACTGAAATTAAATATTGATTGACTCTAGACAAAGGACAAATACTTCTCTACGAGACGCTACGCGTTAGCGGAGCTTTGGCTTTAGCGATACGCTCAGTACAAATGACAAAGGACAAAGGACAAATGACAAATGACAAATGACGCAATCGTGATTGGGTCTGGGATTGGTGGATTAGTAACAGCAACGCAGTTAGCGGCGAAGGGAGCAAAAGTGCTGGTACTGGAACGTTATTTGATTCCAGGTGGTAGCGCTGGTTATTTTGAACGCCAAGGCTATCGGTTTGATGTTGGTGCATCGATGATTTTTGGGTTGGGAAAGAATGGGACTACTAATTTACTCACCCACGCTTTGTCAGCTGTGAATGTTAGCCAAGAAGCGATCGCAGATCCGGTGCAGATTCACTATCATCTACCCCAAGGTTTAAACTTGAAGGTTGACCGGGTTTATGAAAAATTTTTGCAAAATCTTATTGCTCATTTTCCCCATGAAGACCAGGGGATTCGTCGCTTTTATGACGAATGCCAAAAAGTATTCAAGTGTCTCAATAGCATGGATTTGCTATCGCTGGAAGAACCTCGGTATCTACTGCGGGTATTTTTCCAGCATCCTTTGGCGTGTTTCAGTTTAGCTAAGTATCTGCCCCAAAATGCCGGGGATTTTGCAAGACGCTACATTAAAGACCCGCAATTATTGAAATTTATCGATATGGAATGTTATTGCTGGTCGGTTGTAAATGCTGACATGACACCAATGATCAATGCTGGGATGGTCTTTTCTGACAGACATTATGGCGGAGTTAACTATCCTAAAGGCGGGGTGGGACAAATACCCGCAGTAGATA
>NZ_JAIVFR010000713.1 GCF_020829685.1 Nostoc sp. CHAB 5715
GTTGTTATTGAGTTTGTTGAAATCAACATGATGGCGATCGCTGCCATCTGACGACTTATAGACACCATGCTCAAGGTTGTAAAAATCTGCCAGCAAATGAGTGTAAATCCACTTATCATTCAATGGATTCCAAATCATTTCGTAGCCAATAAGTCCCGTTCCCCCTTCATTCTTCTGCGATATCTGACGATGTAGAGGCATGAGCGAGTCTTCTGGAGTCAGTAATTCTGCTGCCTTATAACTGCCATCTCGCAACATATGTAGGTGATCCGGTGTACAGATTAGGGTTTCCCCATTATCTAATGTAATTTTGATGACTTCGGCATTGGCCTTTGTCATTCGGGCATTGATGATTCTTTCTATCCCAATATTCCCACTTTCTCTGATTGTGTAGCAAAAATGCTCCTTTCCCATGGCCTGTTCGGTAACAATTTCTTCAAGGCTAAGATTACGTCCATCAGCTAATGCTACTAGGGTACTACCGATGTAACATCCCCCTGCTGAGTCCCCTTCCACGATGAATATCTCAGATTCGCTGGGATCGCGAGAACTACAATCTGCCAATTTACCAGGTAATGGCGAAGATTCCAACACCGATTTGCGCCGAACTAATTCCCGCGCATGACGGGCTGCTTCTGCGGCTTTGAAAGCTTGGATGGCTTTGTCTAAAATTGAGTCTGCGATCGCAGGGTGAAATTCTAGGTACTCGGTGAGGACTTCTCCCACCAAAGAATCAACAATCCCTCGAACTTCAGTGTTACCGAGTTTGGTTTTGGTTTGTCCTTCAAATTCTGGATCTGGGACTTTAACGGAAATTACCGCAGTCAAACCTTCACGGACGTGTTCGCCACTGAGGTTAGGTTCATTCTCTTTAATTTTATTGCGTTTGCGGGCGATCGCATTTAATGTCCGAGTCAGAACTGCCTTCAACCCTTCTAAGTGCGTACCACCGTCCACTGTGCGAATATTGTTAGCAAAACCTAGCACATTATCCGTATAAGCATCAGTACACCACTGCAAAGAAACATCCACTTGTACGTTGTTCCGTTCTCCCTGCACATAGATAATTTCTTCATGCAGGGGTTGCTTCTCGCGGTTCATGTAAGCAACGTACTCTTTGATCCCACCCTTGTATTCGTAGGTTTCTACCTTGGGTGTATCGCTTTTTAGTAGTTCTAAACGGTGGTCAGTAAAGGTAATTTTGACACCTGCATTCAGATACGCCAATTCCCGTAGGCGACCTGATAAAGTGATGTAATCAAGCTCAATGCTAGTAGTGAATATTTGGGTATCTGGCTTAAAAGTAACAGAAGTTCCGGTTCTAGCTTCTTTGTAAGGCTTGACTTGCAAATCGCTAACTGGGATACCGCGTTCATAGCGTTGGATATGAACCTTTTTATCTCGCCAAACTGTAACTTCTACAACCTCAGACAGGGCATTAACAACAGAAATACCAACCCCGTGCAATCCTCCAGAAACTTTGTAACCACCGCCGCCAAACTTACCACCAGCGTGCAGTACCGTCATTACGGTTTCCAAAGCCGATTTTCCGGTGCGCGAGTGAGTATCGACGGGAATACCGCGACCATCATCTGTTACAGTCACTGAACCATCAGCGTTGATATCCACTTCTATATGAGTGCAATGACCCGCCAAAGCCTCATCAATTGAATTGTCCACCACCTCGTAAACTAAATGGTGGAGTCCTCGCGGCCCAGTGGTACCAATGTACATTCCTGGTCTTTTGCGGACGGCTTCCAGACCTTCCAGAACTTGAATCTGATCGGCACTGTAACTGCTCGTCATGTAAACTCTCCTGATACGTGGGGTTGAAATCGCCTAAAGGCAAATAAAAGTAAAAACACTCCAAAATTGTAACACAAAAGCCTTGCTGGCGTCTGTAGGGCATTTTCAAGAGAAGTTTATACTAGGGTTGCAGTACCGGGGAAGAGGGGCAGGGGAGGCAGGGGGAGAAATCAATTCAAAATTCAAAACTTGTACTGAGCGTAGCCGAAGTATTCAAAATTCACGCATTAAAGAACTTCTGCCTTCTGGCTCCAGCAAGAACTGCCTCCTCTTTCCCAATGCCCAATGCCCAATGCCCAATGCCCAATGACCAATGACTAATGACTAATGACCAATGACTAATGACTAATGACTAATGACTAATGACTAATGACTAAATTAATTGTGATTTGTGGGGCGACGGCAACGGGTAAATCTGGTTTGGCTTTGGCTTTGGCGATGCGGTTGGGTTCTGTAATTCTCAGTGCTGATTCTCGTCAAGTTTACCGTGAGTTTGATATTGGGACGGCGAAACCAACTATGGCTGAACAAAAATTGGTGCCGCACTATTTAATAGATATCTGCGATCCAACAGACATGATGACAGTAGCAGACTATCAGGAGCAAACACAAGCCTTAATTGCTTCTGTTGGTGTTACACCACTGTTGCTAGTTGGTGGTACTGGTTTATATATCCGTTCCATTGTCCAAGGGATGAAAATTCCCAGAGTTGCACCACAGATGGAATTGCGATCGCAACTTCAATCTCTCGGTCAAACACAACTCTACGCAATGTTACAACAAGTTGACCCCGTTGCAGCACAAAAGATTCATGGCAATGATTCAGTGCGAACTTTAAGAGCCTTAGAGGTATATTATGTCACTGGTCATCCCATTTCAGAACAGCAAGGGGAGAATCCACCAAATTATCCGATTTTGCAAATTGGTTTAGATTGCGATGTTGAAAAGTTGTTTGCTCGTATTCAACAGCGTACTGAGCAAATGATAGCAAATGGTTTGGTAGCTGAAGTGGAGTATCTTTGTCAAAAATATGGTGCTGATTTGTCTTTGTTAAATACTTTGGGCTATCAAGAAATTAAGCAATATTTGGCTGGGGATATTTCCTTAGATGAAGCGAAAGAATTAACAATTTTGCATACCCGACAATTTGCCAAGCGACAACGCACTTGGTTTCGAGCATATCCACAAATTGAATGGTTTGATGCGGATGATCCTGATTTATTAGAGAAGGTTTGGCATCGTATAAATGAGTTTATAAGTCGCACGAGTTAGTGAGAATTTTTTTGCTCATGCAAAGACGCAAAAAAACTTTGCGTCTTTACAGCGAGTGTCTTATAGAGTGTTGGGATCTACGCCCATAGCCCGTAGCCTATCTGCTAGTAATTGGGTGCGTTGTTCTGCTTGTTCGGCACGTTGTCGTTCTTGTTCGGCACGTTGTCGTTCCTGTTCGGCACGTTGTCGTTCTTGTTCGGCACGTTGTCGTTCCTGTTCGGCGCGTTCATCTCCAGTCGATAAAAGATTTCCATCTTGGTAGCACCAGCGTAACCAAGTATCTTGTCTTTCTTCAAATTTACCTTCCCACAAAGTTACGCCTAAACCAACTTGTTCTAACCAATTTTCTGAAGTTTCAAAGTAGCGCCTTCCTCTAAGTTCATAAACGCGCAGGACTTTTTCTCCTAATTGCTGAGTTTGATCGTATACGATGTAATAACTAGCCCGCATTTGTTCATAAATTTTCAGTTTTTTGCCAAGTTCATCACCTTCTTTATTAGAGACAATTTCAATTACGACTTCTGGAGGTTTGCCAAAACGCCAAACCATATAACAACGATTTTGTTTTTTCCACCAATTTTCAGGAACTTGGACATCTAAGCTGAGAAAAACATCGGGTACAATTGCGGGCTGACCGTCTGTATGGTAAATACCGACATTAGCCTCAGCCAAAAAAGTCTGCTGCTGTATGGAACTGTAAAGAGAACTAACTAAAAGACGTTGTTGTTTGGCAGATGCAAAATTGTCCACAGGTGTATCATCTTCAGTGACTAGCTGGTTGGCATCTGACACATAGTAATCATCATCATGGATTAGAACTTGCTGAACGATGATTTTATCTAGTATTTGTGAGCGGTATTTCTAGGTTAGTTGATGGCATATAGGAAAACAGTAACTATCTTTGTATCCCGTATTCATACATGACATGATGGTTGAACTTACCTGACGGATATTACCTT
>NZ_JAIVFR010000714.1 GCF_020829685.1 Nostoc sp. CHAB 5715
AGGAATCGTATTTGATTTTTGAAATTATTTACGTAGGCGGGGAGTGGGGAGTAGGGAGTAGGGAATAAGGAATTAGGCTTTTCGAGTTGTACCGAGCTTTTTCAGAAATCAAATATTAGTCCTATAGTAGCTAAATTTGTTAAACCTAAATCAATCGCTGCTATATATTTTTGGTCTAAAGGTTCAGCAACATCTAACTCATACACTGCTTCTAATACATAAAATCCACATTTTGGTACTAGCCTAATTTCATCTACCTTACTGAGGATTTTAGTTGGTATAGAAATATTAGTCCCTGAAGGTTGTAATAATCCTTTTTTTAATCCCCGCTTGCTAACAGCTTGAGCAGGATAAATCACTACAGAACGTCCTTTGACCTTATCCTTATATCTTGGTAAGTTAGGACGACCTTTAAATTTATCAGGATTTACTCTGTATTCTTTGATAGCAGCAAAAAATGATGACCAGCATCGGTCAACCAATTTTATTATTTGACAACTAACTTTGGCAGGTAAAGCTTTGTAGTCTACTGATTCTTTAATAAGAAGCTGAGGGTGAGGACATCTTACTGAGTGCTGACGGCATACCTGGCATTGAAATAAACGCACTCTCGCTCGATACAGAGATAGACGAACAATTCGCCGACGAATTTAACCTGGACGAGCTTGTTTGATTCGGAAAGAAGTGCGTTCTCAGAAGTCGCTACAGCTACCCTCTAGCTTGAAAAAGCGGTGTCAAACACGCTCAACAAATGAACCTTTTAACTGCCCAACATCAAGTCAACCTGCGGCTGGGGGACATCGCCTACCGGGACAAGCTCACTAAAATGGGCGATCGCGCACAGCAAAAACTAGTTGGAATGCAGTCCCAAGCCGATCGAGAATACGAAGCTGCGAGACTTGCAGCAATTCAGCGCGACGGCAGCCAAGCCAACCTGGGAGCTATCCCCCAACGCACCTTACCTGGTTCAGTCGGTGGTGTTAGTGGTGGAAGTGGCGGGTTTAACTTGTCCGGTATCACTGGTGCAATCGGCGGTTTCTTCCGAGGTATTGGTAACTTCTTTGGTCGCCTGATTCGCTCGCTGTAACGTCTAGTACCTTCGCAGTTGCTTCAATCATGGCGGGTAGTTTTGCTGTGGCAAGGATTATCGCCATCCCTGCTATGGTATGCACCATTGGTTACTCCGTCGCGGTGATGACTGCCGCAGTTGCTGCCTTTGAGCAGTTTAGCATCGCCATCTCAGAAAAAGGTTTCAGCCTGGAATTTAACCCGAATTTTTGGAAATCGATAAGCCGCGTATCAACCATTGCCAGTGTGGGCTACTTCGCCCTATACCCCCACTGGCAAGCAGAAGAAAGGGCTAACGCTGGTACTGAACGGTACTACAGTCAGCAACAAGAATTTACAAACCCCGTGCAGCAAAAAGCACCCGATTACATGGGTTACGGCGTGGCGATCGCCATCACCGCAATGCTTATTTTGTTACTTAAACGCAGAAAGTAACCATGTCACAAAACCAACAGTTTCAACTTCAGCAAGATGTAATTGACGTGGTACTGCCCAGCCCAAAGCAATCACGCCAAAACCTTATAAATCTAGGGTGTATGGGCATTGGGACTTTGCTTCTAGCTGCCACTTTCTACGGTACTGACATTATTCCTAATAATCTTAATATTTTAGCACGCTAAGTACCCAATAACCAAAATTACTCGATTGGGTACGCAATGAAGGTATACCTGGGCTTGTGGCGATCCAGCGATTATTAAGCGGCTAGCAATGTTCAAAAGTGAGGGGCCTGTAGGGCCGTTTGTCAGCCATGTGGTCGCCCGCTATTGTGCCACAGGCAAACTAGATCATCACATTCGAGAGTTAATTGCCTGCTACAAGCATAAGTGCAATTTGTTGTTAGAAGCGATCGCTTAAGAGTTTCCTAGTGATATAGTTGCAAAGCGTCCCGATGGCGGCTTCTTCGTTTGGTGTAAATTGCCCTCAGACATTAGCGCCAAAGCACTCCTAATGGCTGCCAGTGAACACGGCGTCAGTTTTCTGCCAGGGACTCGCTGCTACACCAATGGACAGGGGGATGATGCCATTAGATTAGCTTTTAGCTTTCAGCCAACACAGAAGATTGTTGAGGGAATTGCTACATTAGGAGCAGTGTTGCGTGGATGGCGATAATAACCAGATAATTCGTAATTCGTAATTCGTACCTTGTTCCCAGTCTCAGGCTGGGAATGCTCTTTAGGAGGCTCCCGCCTCCCGTCTCAGTGGCAACAGCCCAATGAAGACCATTTCCTTTTTAGAATCTAGAAACGAAATTTTGATTTCCAATAAATTATTGTAAATCTTTAAAAAATTTGTTCTAATCGTTGGAAATCGCGCTGCACTTCATACCAAAGACTTTTATTATGAGGGTCTGTCTTCAAAGCTTTTTTGAGATAAATTCTGGCTTTGAGTAGCTGGTTTTGGGAAATTAGCGCCCGTCCCCAAATTTGATAGGCGATCGCTAGCCATTGACGAACTTCTGCATCTGTTGACAAACGATCTGCTAAAGCTTCCGCCAAGGCGATCGCTTGCGGAAATCGTCTTTCTTGCAAAAATCGCTGCAATTGATCATAAGTCTTCCACTTCAACCGTTCTTCTATTTCCAACACATTAGGCGGCTTTGGTTTCCCTGATTCTTGGTTTGTCACCGTTGTTACTGGTGTTTTCTGTCTATGCGTTGCCTTTGCGTCATCACGCCCACCAGATGTTGACACCTGAGTTGAATGTGCCACAGCCTCCTCTGGCAGTACCACCGTCAGCAAGAGCTTGTACGCCTCTGTCAACGCAATAAACTTATCTTTAGCTTTGTTGTCATCTGGGTTGATATCGGGATGATATTGCTGCGCCAATCGTCGGTAAGACGCTTTGATGTCAGCAAAAGAAGCTCCCGATCTTAAACCTAGTAAACGGTAGCAATCTCCAAGATCCATCTTGAGCTATGAGCTATCGAATATCCAGCAAGAGGCTATCAGCTATCTGCTTCACGCCTAAACTATTAATAATAAGGGCTAATTTGCTATTTTTAAGTTCAATGTTGACAGTTTGTTTGGGGAAGGGAGTGGGGAGTGGGGAGTGGGGAGTGGGGAGTTAGGAGTTAGGAGTTAGAATTCTTCCCCTGCTTCCCCTGCTCCCCCTGCTTCCTCATCCCCCTCATCTCCCTCATCTCCCTCATCCCCCCTACTCCCCACTCCCTACTCCCTACTCCCCACTCCCTACTCCCTACTCCCCTGTTACTACAGAAGTTCGTTCTTCAATCACACGGTCAATTAAACCGTATTGTTTTGCTTCTTCGGCAGACATGAAAAAGTCACGATCCATATCTTTTTCAATCTTTTCTATGGTCTGACCGGTTTTATCGGCATAAATGCCATTGAGTTGGTGACGAATCCGCAGAATCTCTCTAGCTTCAATTTCGATATCGGTTGCTTGTCCACGGGTGCCACCTGAAGGTTGGTGAATCATAATCCGTGAGTGAGGCAATGCTAGCCGTTTGCCTTTAGTACCAGCTGCTAGCAGGAAAGACCCCATTGAAGCAGCTAAACCTACGCAAATAGTCACTACATCTGATTTGATATGTTGCATGGTGTCAAAAATCGCCATGCCAGATGTAACCATCCCACCTGGGGAATTGATGTATAAATAAATATCTTTACCTGGATCATCTGAGTCCAGATACAGCATTACAGCGATAATTTGATTGGCAATTTCATCATCAATATCTCGCCCCAAGAAAATAATCCGTTCCCGGTAAAGGCGATCGTAGATGCTAATCCAATCTGTATATTGTCCACCGGGCATCCGGTAAGGAACTTTAGGAACGCCTATAGGCATAATTTACTCCGTTTTTAATTAGTCATTGGTCATTAGTCATTGGTCATTAGTCATTAGTCATTGGTCATTAGTCATTGGTCATTTGCAAAGGACAAAGGACAACTGACAAATGACAAACCTATTTACATGAAGTTTCTAGAGTCTGCAAGTTAGCTTTC
>NZ_JAIVFR010000715.1 GCF_020829685.1 Nostoc sp. CHAB 5715
TAGGGAGTAGGGAGTAGGGAACCCCATACTTAAAAGTAGGGGATTTGATATCGACGTTTTGGGTGTCGCCCTTCGGAGGCCTCCACCCAAATAATCTATCGGATCCACGGATAAATCCGGGGGCTTGGGACCCTAAAAGGAGTAGGGGATCTCTCTGTTCCCCCTACTCCCTCTTCCCCACTCCCTACTCCCTGTTTGGTGAGTTTGTCGCTATTTTGGATGCACAGACGGCGACGATAAGTAGGTCTGCGTAAATAATTATCGTTGGGATAAAGCAGGTGCGAAAAGCTGTTGAAGCTGAAGATAAAGTAGGTGGTAACATTGGTGAAGTTAGCAAAAAGCGTAATTTGCTTGATTGGAGGAATTCAATGAGCCGCACACCATTGTTAGACCCAAATCGCTCGTATACTTTTAGCAATTACTTTGAATTAGGGTTTGCAGTTGATGATTTAGTAGCTGAATTTGGTTATTCATTCGAGCGAAAATTTCTGGAATTACCACAATATTCAGGCTCATTAGACAGACTCGCCGACCTAAAACAACGGATTGAAGAAGTATTACCTTTTGTAGATTTAGAAAATGAAGCTACTCGTCGGGAAATTTTAATTGCGCCGATTGTTACTGATTTAATTCATTATTCCCGCGCTAAATTACGAATAGAATACAGTATTAAAGTTAATAATAAACTTCAAGGTAATTTTGATTATTATCTGCGAACAACAACAAATTTAATTGTGATTGAAGCCAAGCAAGCAGATATAAATAGGGGATTTATACAACTAGCAACTGAGATGATAGCCCTTGATAAATGGACTGATTCTACTCAAGCTGAAATATTAGGAGCAGTAACTACAGGTAATGTTTGGCAATTTGGTATATTAAATAGACAAAAACAAAGTATTGAACAAGCAATTAACCTTTATCGAGTGACTGAAGAATTGGAAGTCGTGGTCAGAACAATGCTTGCTGCACTGATGAATTAACCGCTAACCAGATACAAATGAAAAACTCCACCCACAAGGGGATGGAGTTTTTGGGCATGGGGAATGGGGCATGGGGAAGAATTAACAATTCCCAATGCCCAATGCCCAATGCCCCAAGCGGCGGGGCGGTTATCCTTCTCCACGCCACTTGCGGGATGGAGTTTCCCGCCGCTTTTGATAAACTATACCCACAGGTTCAACCCGTACCGCCTTCACTTCATAAGTTGCTTCGATTCGTGCTGGTTCGCGTACCAACTCTTCGGCTAGCATATTTAGCCGCTTATCCCAATGGCGACGGTCTGCTTCTAACTGACGCAACTCTTCTTCAGGAAATAACGAAAGCTACTTAAAAGGAGAACGCTCTCCCATTCCTGAATGGCTTTGAGAAGGCTTTGAAACTGTAACTTAATTTCAGAGTGACAATTCTATGGATCTCAATCAAATCGAAACCGATCTGCAAAATTTGGATTTTCAATACCGCCTGAAGGCGATCTCTGCCCTGCAAGATTATCCGGCCGATGTCGCTGTTCCTTTACTCAACCGCCATATCCAAGACCCAGAGTTTCTGGTACGAACTTTTGTTGCTAGGGAGTTAGGTAAGCAAAAAACCTCAGAATCCTTTGCTGCGCTGTTGCAAATTATGAAGTTTGATAACACCCCCAATGTCCGCGCAGAAGCGTCTAATTCCCTGTCCTTATTTGGCAGAATTTCTGCTTCTCATCTGGTGCAGACATTTTTACGAGACGATCACTGGTTGGTACGTCGCAGTATTTTGGCAGCCTTGGTAGAAATGGATTGCCCTGAACAAGTTGTAGAGGTTTGTATTCTGGGGCTAGAAGGTGACGATGCCGCAGTCCAGGAAGCATCTGTAGATGCGCTGGGGTCATTGGCGACTTCCCGTCAGTCTGAGGTAGCTTTGTCCCAACTCCTAAACCTGAAAAATTCTGAGTCTGAATATATTCGGGTACGAGTTGCTTATGCCCTCAAGCACTTTAATACTTCTCAAGCCAAGGAAGCCCTGGCGCAACTTAGACAGGATGCCGATCATCGGGTGGTGAGAGCGGCAATGGAAAATTTAATCTCTTGAGGAGCAGGGAGAATCAGGGGACAAGGAGACAGAGGAGAATATTTACTGTTGACTGTTGCCTTCTTGACAAATGACTCCACCGCTAGGTGGAGAAGAAAACTATTTCTTTGAGTTCTACCTAACTCAGTGATGGACATCTATAATTTATCCATGCTCATACAGCAATTCAACACAAAAGTCTAGAAATATTGTAGCAATGTTGACATAAATTAATATTTAGACTGGCAGAATTGGGAAAGAGCAAGCTGTGACTGAGTATTATTGTTTGCACCATAGGAGAAACAAATGGCTGAAATTCCCACAGGCGGTCAAATGCTCTGGAAATTGGAAGGGGACGATCGCGTTTTGCACCTGCGGCATAATTCTTCAGAGCGGTGGCGGCCGTATGAGGAATTTCCGCAGTATGTTCTACCCGACCCCCAAGGATTTTCTAAAGGAATTGCTACCTTTCTGGCCTTGCTGAAAAAAGATTGGACAGCTACTAAATCTTAAGAAGGGAATAGGGAATAGGGAATAGGGAATAGGAAATAACTTTGAATTGTTTCTCCTCCTTGTCCCCCTGCCCCCTGCCTACTTAGTTTCTAGGCTGGCGCGTGTGGTGCGACGCGTTAGAGCATGAGGTGTATCTAGCTCTTGTGCAGGTTGGCTAAGGAGGCGCGATCGCATTTCGTCACTCAGCCCTTGAACATGGGTAAAATCTGCTCCAGCAATGCTTTCTAGATGCTCGAAATCAACGCCAGTCAAATCTGCTGCTCGTAAATCAGCTCCTGCAAGGTTGACTCCATTTAACCGAGCATTGCGTAAAGATACTCCTGGCAACCAGGCTTTCCGCAAGTCAGCCTGACTTAGCCGCGCTCCCTGAAGATTAGCATGAGTTAAATCAGCCCCCCCCAAATATGCTCCCAACATACTTGCACCTTGCAAATCAGCATGACGCAAGTTGGCTGTATTCAGTTGAGCACCATTCAAATAGGCATTTGGCCCAATCGCCCCAGAGGATTTGTAATTAAAGCCTTCGGGAAACAGGGTTTGGCTATCATATCTTGCCCCTAGCAGCTTGGTGTCGGTCAAAATAGCTCCCCGTAAATCTGCGCCACTCAGATCGACCCGATACAAACAAGCTGCTTGTAAATTGGCATCCCTTAAAATCGCTTGGCACAGATCGGCTGCCCGTAAATCAGCACCACTGAGATCCGCCCCACTCAGATCCGCTTTGCTGAGATTCGCTCGAATTAAAGTAGCTTGATGCAAATTAGCTCTTTGCAGTTCAAAACCACTGAGGTTGAATTGATATAAATCTTCTTGAGTTAGAGCAAATCCTGCCTTGAGGACAGCCAAAACCTCTTGGGGTGTCTTGTGATCCCTGCTGATCATGGGTTGAAATCGTGAGATTATTTAGGGGTATTGTACCGCGATCTATCTACCGAAATTTTTGGGGTTACAGCCTCGCCCTTCTAGGGGGACTTTAAAAAACGTCTGAGCGATTATTAGCCAGATCGGTCGTGTCAGCTTGTGGACTGGATAGTGCCGACACTTCCTTCCTTGAAGCAAGAAAAAAATGTGAAGCTTCGCTACACTTCGTGAGAGCAATTGGAGCGCATTTTTGGAGCGGATGAAGTTTTATTAGAGGATCAGCTATGCCTTTTGTACCACCAATGACCATGATAGAGTTTTTCCGTAAGAGTGAAGGGGTTTGGTTTACCCAGCGCACGGTGCATCACTTTGATACGGTGGCGGATCAGTCTGGAGAATCCAAGCTTTATGTAGGCGCGATCGCACTTGATGATCCACGGGTAAAAGCAATCTGTGAGCCGCAAGGTATCGATCTAGCTAGTGCTAAGGGAGGTGCCAGCTTTATGTGGCAAGAACATGACGACGATCAAGAACCCAATCCGGATCGTGTTGCTGTCTTAATTGATGTACCAGATGATGAAACAGGGCGATCGGGAAAACCAAACCCC